>JAQUMH010000004.1 GCA_028718185.1 Elusimicrobiota bacterium | reverse complement strand
TGGCGGATGCAGAATTGATAGTATATGGAGCGACAGAGCCTACAGCAGCGCTAACGATAAACGGGAAAGCGGTAAAGTTGAATCCTGACGGGACATTTTCTATAAGGGTAGATTTTCCTGATGGTGAGAAAGTATTTGATATAAAAGCAGTCTCTGAAGATAAAGTAGAAGACCGCAAAATAAAGATAACAGCAGAAAGAAAAACAAAATAAACAGTTTATTGTTTTGTAGCAGCACCATCTCATGGTGCCATAAATAGTCAAAAATAATATAGACAACCGATTCTAATGTTCGTTTAGGTCGATTATAAAGTTGTTAGTTGGTTTTTAATTTCCACCAGTTATTTTGGTAGGAAATTATTTTTTTTCTTTCCAAAAGCCACAATTCTTTCAAAATAATTTTCTTATCTATACCGACAACACTTGCAATATCTACAAGTCGCATAGGTCTTCTTTTTAGCATCTCAAGTATTGTTTTTGAAGTGTTTTTTGTATTTGACTTAATTCTGGTATATTTTTTATCTATAATTAATTCACAGTGTTTCCCTAATGTCTTTTTAATTTCCATGATTTCATCCCAGTATAATGGTTCTGCATAGTTTTCAGATGGGGGTCTAAGAACTGTATTTAGATGTATTTTATCGGGTTTAATTTTTTGTATTGCCGTTTTAAGTGTTTTGATTTCTGTTTCTGAATCATTATAATTTTTTACGAGTAATATTTCAAGCCAGATTTTACCTTTAAATATTTCACTGAATTTTGATAAACCGTCAATAATATTTCTGATATTAAGTTTGTTGTGTGGTCTATTGAGTTCCTTGAAACTTAAAATAGCATCCAGTGAAGGTGCTACGATATCTGCTTCTAATAAATCATTTCTTACGTCTTTCCTGTAAAGTAAAGTTCCGTTAGTGATAACAACTATAGGGATCTTTGTAATTTTTTTTATTTCAGATATCATTTTGCCGATATTTGAATTTAATGTAGGTTCGCCGCTTCCGGAAAATGTCAGACAATCTATTTTGGTTTTTAATTTAAGGATTTGTTTTAATTCTTCAAGTATGGGTTTTACTGCAACATATGGTTTTCTTTGAAGTGTAAGGTCGGTTGTTCTTCCAATTTGACAGTAAATACAATCAAGTGTACATTTTTTGAAAGGAATAATGTCAATACCTAACGATAATCCGAATCTTCTTGATGGTATAGGTCCGAAAATATATTTCATGAGATAATCCTCACTCCTGCCTACCGTTAGGCAGGTTCGTTCAGAAACGTAAATGATAGCCAATTCAACGCGAATTGTCGCGAATTATTCGCATATATTTGCGTTCCTTTTTTATTTGCGTTCATTCGCGTTTACTACTAAGATACTATAAAATATCTTGACAGTTGTCAATAAAATTTGTATATTTAAATAGTTTGAAAATCCAAACAATTTCTGATTACACCGATTAAACGACAGATTATACAGATTATAGTTCGACAAGCTTACCACCTTGATAAAAGGCGAAAGGAAACACAATTTATAGTCATCTGTGTAGTCTCTTTTAAAATCTGCGCCCTTTGGTCCTGAGGCCTTCAGAGTCTAAGGATAATCTTGCGGCGAAGCCGCGTATTTTAACAATATGGCTGATATAAATGAAAGGCGAAAACATATAAGATTTCCTGTAATCGAAAATATTTCCGAACCGGTTGAAATTCATTTTTCACCGCCGTTTTTTCAGGAACCTATTATTGGGAAAATTGTAAAGATATCTGCGGGCGGGATTGGATTGATTATAAATGAACCGATACCGAAATATTTTATTTTTTCACTTTATATTCGTTTGAGGGGTATTAAATCTTTTGAAGTAAAAGGGAAGGTTATTCGTCTTGAAAAAGGTATAAGTCAATATGAAGTGGGGGTCCTGTTTACTGAAATAGATGAACCAACCGTTGAAATGCTGACTCTCCTTGCCGGGAATTATGATGGATGTATAAAAAAAAGAAGTAGTGAAGATAAAAATTATTGTTTTGAAGAGTGTAAGTTTAAAATATTGTGTAACAAAGAAAATAGATTAATTACAACAACTGATGGCGAAAAAGATACATCTGAAATAAGCATACAAAATATTCAGTCAACGACTATGAAGGTGGAAAAAGAAACGGAAGAGGAAGATTTACAGCAGATAGGTTTTTCGTCCGCAGCAAAAACACCTGATGTGAAATCAGTGATTAGGGAACGCAGTCGGGATAATATTCATCCAGGCTACTATGTGTTTTTGGGTTTTGTTTTTATTTTAATAGTAGGACTTTTCTCAAAAGATAAAATCACGGAAATTATTATTGCAAATGCTCAGAATAAATTTCTAGTTTCTAATTATAATTCGGCTGTAAGTAATTATAATATTGTATTAAAATATAAGCCGGACGATATAAATGTGCGTTTAAAACTTGCGGAAGTATATAACAAGATGAAAATGTATGCTAACGCTGAAAAAGAGTATGAGAGAATTGTTAAAATAAAGCCTGATATGTTTACTGCACTTATGGAACTTGGAAAATTAAATATAAGGTTTAATAAGGTAAAAGAAGCGTTTATTTGCATTAAAAAAGCAAACTATATTTTACCTCAAAACACAGACGCTAAGGTTTATCTTGGAGTTTGTTATGAAAAAGATAAGAATTATGACGAAGCGGTGAATGTATTTAAAAATATACCCTCTGATTTAAAATTAGAAGATGAAGTATATTTATCGATTGGTAAGGTTTACGGAGTTAAGGGTTATTATAAAAATGCAATATTATATTTAAGCAAGGCGAATTTACAAAAAACTGCAGTTGAATATTTTGAAATGGGAATAATGGAAAATGAAAAGGAACAAGACGAATCAATATTTAATTTTTTTAAAGCAATTGTCAGGAAAAATGATTTTGCACAGGCTTATGAGTGGCTCGGGCTTATTTATAGGAAGAAAGGATTTTATACTCCTGCAATTGAATGTTATCAGAACGCACTGAATATAAATCCTCAATCGGCGAGAATATTTTTTAATCTTGCACAGTTATATGCTCTTCAGGATGATACTTCAAAAGCAATTTCATTGCTTGGTAAAGCGGTTTCATTAGATAAAACATATGTTGACCTGGCAAAAAATTCATACGAATTCAGTGAGATGAAAAATAAAGTCGAATTTAAAAAAGTTCTAAAAAAGTTTTAAAGAGTAAAATATGTTATCAAGAGATTTTGAAAAACTGTTAAATGTTGGAATTGCACTTTCATCCGTTCATGATTTGGATACTCTTCTGGATATGATTCTTTCGGAAGCACAAAGATTGACGAATGCGGACAGCGGTTCCATTTATCTTGTGGAAGGCGATAAGCTTATTTTTAAGACAAGCCGGTCAAACACATATTTTAAAAGATGGGGCGAAAAGAAAACCCGTGAAATTTTTAAAAGTTTTGAGATACCAATAACAAAAAAAAGCATATCCGGGTATGTAGCTCTTACTTCCAGGTCGCTTAATATACCAAATGTTCAAAATATTCCTGCCGATACGGAATACCAGTACTATTCAACAATTGACAGGAAATACGGTTATGAAACAATTTCAATGCTTGTAGTCCCTATGCTGGGTTGTGACGATAAAATTATAGGAGTGCTTCAATTAATAAACTCTATGCGAGGAAATCTTGTTGTTCCCTTTACTAAGGCGCATCAAAAAATAACATCTTCTTTTTCTTCCCAGGCAGCGGTAGCAATTCAAAACGCTAAACTTACAAGTGATTTAAAAAGTGCCCATGTGGATACCATCTTTCGTCTTAGTGCAGCAGCGGAATATAGAGATAAAGAAACAGCAAATCATATTAAGCGGGTAAGTTATTATTCTGAACTTATAGCAGAAAAAAAAGGCTTTTCAAAAGAAGAAACAGATTTAATTTTCTGGTCGTCCCCTATGCATGACATAGGAAAATTGGGTATACCGGACTCAATCCTTCAGAAACCGGGCATACTTACTCCGGAAGAAAGAAAAACAATGGAACAACATACTGTTATCGGAGCAATGGTGTTAAAAGATTCTGAAGTAAACGTTATAAAGAAATCAAGAATTGTTGCATTATCTCATCATGAAAAAGTTGATGGTACGGGTTATCCGCAGCGGTTAAAAGGTGAGGAAATTCCTATCGAAGGAAGAATTGTTGCTCTTGCTGATGTTTATGATGCGCTTTCTTCAAAAAGGTGTTATAAAGAAGCATTTCCTGAAGAAAAAGTGATTAAAATACTTAAAGAAGAAAGCGGCAAACAATTTGATGCAGAGATTGTAGATATTTTTTTAGCGAATATTGATGATGTTAGAGAAATTAAAGAAAAATATAAAGACACAGAAGAAGATTTCGATAAATTTGTAGATTTAAAAAACATAAATATTTGCGACCTGTTGAAGTAGAAAGTGTAATTGCATAAGAAAAACCATCGCACTACCGCAATATCGCACTATATTGTTTCATCACACTATCTTTTAAATTGGGGGTGTAGAACGATGAGTAAAAAATATACAATCGGGGTAGATTACGGGACTAATTCAGTAAGAGCAGTCATAGTTGATATTGGTAATGGTGAAGAAATAGGTTCTTGCATATTTAATTATGAAAAAGGGATTGACGGGATAATATTAGATACTAAAAATCCTAATGTGGCACGACAGCATCCTGTTGATTATGTAAAAGGTCTTGAAATATCAATAAAAGGTGTTTTAAAATCTACAGGAAAAATTAAAGGATTTAATAAAGAGAATATAATAGGTATTGGTGTTGATACGACCGGAAGTACACCTATTCCTGTAGATGAACTGGGACAGCCTATCGCATTCAGTAAAGAATTTAAGAGTAACATTAATGCTATGGCATGGTTATGGAAAGACCATTCAGGTTATGCAGAAGCAGAAGAAATTACTAAGCTTGCAAAAGAACGTAATGAACCTTATCTGTCAAAGTGCGGCAATGTGTATTCTTCCGAGTGGTTTTGGTCTAAAATACTTCATTGTTCACGAGTTGCTCCTGCTGTTTTTGATGCGGCATATAGTTGGGTAGAGTTTGCCGATTATATACCTGGACTTCTGATAGGACGGCAAAAACCGACAGAACTTATGAGAAGTGTTTGTGCTGCCGGGCATAAAGCGATGTATAATTCACAATGGGGCGGATTACCATCTAAAGAATTTCTTGGAGTACTGAATCCAAAATTATCAGAACTTAGAAACCGGCTTTATACTAAAGCATATCCTGCCGGTGTTAAAGCTGGAACAATTTCTTCTCACTATGCTAAGGAGTTCGGATTAAGAGAAGATGTAGCGATAAGTGTAGGTGCTTTTGATGCCCATATGGGTGCCGTAGGTGCAGGTATAAAACCTGGTACATTGACTAAAATTATTGGTACTTCAACTTGTGATATGATGGTTGCACCAAATACAGAAAAGCTTGCGGATATTCCCGGTTTATGCGGTATTGTTGATGGTTCAATTATACCTGGATATTTCGGTTTAGAAGCCGGACAGTCAGCAGTCGGTGATATTTTTAATTGGTTTGTAAAGAATTATGTGTCACGGGAATATTTTAAAGTAAGTTCCAAAAAAACGGATTTACATCAGATTGTTACCAATAAAGCATCCAAATTATTTCCTGGAGAAAGCGGGCTAATTGCGCTTGACTGGAATAATGGTAACAGGACAGTATTGGTTGATGCAAAATTATCAGGCTTACTTATAGGGCAAACGCTGCATACAAAACCGGAAGAAATTTATCGTGCTCTTATAGAGGCAACAGCATTTGGGGCGAGAATAATTATTGACCGGTTTGAGGAATATGGAGTTAAGGTAAAAGAAGTGGTAAATTGCGGCGGTATTGCTGAGAAAAATCCTTTATTAATGCAGATATATGCGGATGTATTTAACAGGCCGATGAAGATTTCGCGGTCATCTCAGACTTGTGCTTTAGGCGCGTCAATTTTTGGTTCAGTTGCAGCAGGCAGGGAAAAAGGCGGGTACGATACTGTAGAAGAAGCACAGGCGGTTATGTGCGGTTTGAAAAGTGTTGAATATCAGCCTAATCTTGAAAATCACAAAATTTACCGGGAATTATTCGGATTATATAAGCAATTGCATGATATTTTTGGTACAAAAGAGTTCTCGTCTAATTTGTATCATGTAATGAAGACCTTATTGAAAATTAAAAATGGGGTAAGATAATAAATGTTATCAGAATTGAAAGAACAAGTCAAAAAGTTAATAAGTAAAACTAATAATATTGGGAGGTATCTTTGATGTAGAAAGTAAAAATAAAGAAATTTCGGATATCGAAAAAAAAACCTCCCAGCCAGACTTCTGGAATAATCCTTTTGAAGCCCAGAAAACAATGCAAAATCTAACCGCGTTAAAATCACAAATTACAAAATATGAAAAAGTAAGAAAAGAAATTATTGAAATTGAAGAATTGCTTTCTATTGCAGAAGTTGAAAGTGATACTTCAATGGAAAATGATATGAAAAATTCACTTGAAAAAATTGAATCAGAAGTTTCTTTAATGGATTTACAGCTAAAACTTTCCGGTGAGTTTGACAAAAACAATGCAATCGTATCAATTCATTCCGGTGCAGGCGGTACGGAAGCCTGTGATTGGGCGGAAATGCTTTTGAGAATGTATCTGAGATGGTCGGAAAAGAGAAGTTTTTCAGTTGAAATCGTTGATATCCTTGATGGTGAAGAAGCTGGCGTAAAATCAATAACATTTATAGTTAAAGGCGAATATGCTTATGGATATTTAAAGGCTGAGATAGGTGTTCACAGGTTAGTTAGAATTTCACCGTTTGACGCAAACAAGAGAAGGCATACATCTTTTGCCTCTGTTGATGTAATTCCGGAAATGGAAGACGATATAAAAATAGAAATTGCTGAAAGTGATATGCGAATTGATACTTATAGAGCTTCAGGTCATGGCGGTCAGTATCTTCAGAAAACTGATTCAGCGGTAAGAATAACACATTTACCGACAAATATAGTTGTTCAATCTCAGAATGAACGTTCTCAGTTTAAAAATAAAGGGACTGCTATGAAACTTTTAAAAGCGAAACTATATGAATTAGAACAGGAAAAAAAACGTGCAAAAGTAGAGAAACACTATGATGAAAAAGGAAGTATTGCATGGGGAAACCAGATAAGGAGTTATGTTTTTATGCCTTATCAATTGGTGAAAGACCACAGGACTGATTATGAAACAGGTAATATTTCAAAAGTAATGGACGGAGATATTGATCCGTTCATTAATTCCTACCTCTCGCAGAAGACCCAAAAATGCCTTGACAAAACCGTATAATTTTACTATAATAAACCGTTAGTAATAATACTTATTTATATACCCAAAATGTTCTTGAGGGCAATTTTGTTATTGAAATTACTATAGCAATTAGTTTGCAATGGCGGTTGTACTGTAATTTTATATTGGGGTGTTTGTTTTATGACAAAAAAAAAGGTACTTATTGTTGAAGATGAAATATCAGTTTCGGATTTATTAGTTTTCTTAGTTGAGAAGGATGGACACAAAGCTTTTACTGCTTATGATGGCGAGGAAGCGGTAAAATGTGTTATATCTTACAAGCCGGACTTGATTTTGCTTGATATAATGCTGCCGAAAATGGATGGTTACAGTGTTCATAAACGGCTTCAGGCAGATGAAAAAACTGCGAATATCCCGATAATTATAGTTACTGCTAAAACCGGTATGCAGGATTTATTTGGATTAGAAAAAAATATTGTTGCGTATATAGAAAAACCGTTTGACCCGAAAATATTAAGGGCAAAAGTTGCGGGTGTGTTAAAGTAAGGGATATTAAAGTAGGGGGTATTAAAATAATGGCTGAAGAAGAAATATTTACACAGCGTCTGGAAAAAATAGAGCAATTAAAAACCTACGGAATAAACCCGTACCCGAATAAATTTGTTGCTACAACAACAGCCGCAAAGATACTTAGTGAAATTCCTTCCGGCAACGTTTCAGCAGGAGGGAGAATTTTAGCTATCAGGAAAATGGGAAAAGCAGCATTTCTGATAATTGAAGATTTCTCGTCAAAAATACAATTATATATTAAACAGGATATTGTTGGAATTGAAAAATATAAAGTGTTTGAACTTTTTGATATAGGCGATTTTATCGGTGTTGAAGGTACCGTGTTTAAGACAAAAACCGGTGAAACAACAATACGTGTTGAAAAATTTGAATTATTATCTAAATCATTGAGAAGTCTTCCTGAAAAATGGCACGGATTAAAAGATGTTGAAACTAGATACCGTCAGAGATACCTTGATTTAATAGCAAATCCTGAAGTTAAGAATACGTTTCTTGTCAGAAGTCAAATAATTAATATTATAAGGAAATTTTTAGAAGACCGTAGTTTTATAGAAGTTGAAACCCCTATGATGCAGCCCATTGCAGGTGGTGCCGCTGCTAAACCATTCATTACTCATCATAATACATTTGATATTGATTTGTTTTTAAGAATAGCACCTGAGTTATATTTAAAGCGGTTAATAGTAGGTGGTTTTGAAAAAGTTTTTGAAATCAACCGCAATTTCAGAAACGAAGGTATATCAATAAAACATAATCCTGAGTTCACTATGCTTGAGTTGTATGAAGCTTACGCTGATTACAATGATATGATGAAACTTACAGAAGATATTTTTAGTGAGGTTGCAGTAAAGATAACCGGAAGTCATGAAATTATATACCAGAATGAAAAAATAAACATTAAACCGCCGTGGAAGCGTATGACAATGTTCCAGTCGGTGAAGGAATATGCGGGAATTGATACCGAAACAAGTACAGAATCTGAATTAAAAGAGTTTATTAAGAAAAAGGCATGGGAAATAGATTTGAAAAATCTTGATAAATTAAGCAAAGGGGAATTGATAAATATTATATTTGAAGAAGAGGTGGAAAGGAATTTAATCCAGCCGACTTTTATTATAGATTACCCGGTAGAAATATCTCCGCTGGCAAAACAGAAGAAAGACAACCCGGGTCTTGTTGAGCGTTTTGAACCTTTTATTTACGGCAGGGAAATGGGCAATGCTTTTTCTGAATTAAATGATCCAGTTGAACAGCGGAAACGTTTAGAAGAACAGGTGAAAGGCGGGAATGAAGACAAGTTAGATGAGGATTTTTTAATCGCAATTGAACATGGTATGCCTCCAACAGGCGGTTTAGGCATAGGTATTGACAGAATGGTAATGTTATTCACAAATTCACCATCAATACGGGATGTAATTCTATTCCCTTTGCTTAAACCGATAAAATGAATTTTGAAAGATTTATTGCATTAAGATATTTTTGGGCAACAAGAAGAAAGTTTTTCAGTGCGTTACTTACAATAATTTCTATTTCAGGAATTGCAGTAGGAGTCATGGCGCTCGTGATTACACTTTCTGTAATGAATGGTTTTCAGTCAGATATAAAAGAAAAGATTTTATCCTTAAGTCCGCATATTACGATTTACTCCGATTCGGAAATTCCAAAGGAAGCCATTAATTTACCCGGTATAAAAAATTCCTCAAAATTTGTTTATGGTCAGATGATTTTAAGAAAAGGCAGAAATGCCTCGGGTGTAATTGTAAAAGGGATAATTCCGGACGAAGAAAAGAACATAATTTCACTTGAAAAAACACTAAGAAACAGAAATATAAATGTACTAAAAGAAAAAACGGTTTTCATCGGTTCGGAACTTTCAAAAAATCTGCTGATTTCTATCGGTGATAAGATAATACTTGTTTCTCCTTTTGGTGAAACGTCTGCTTTCGGTATTATACCAAGGATGGAAATGTTTACTGTTGCTGATATATTTGAATCAGGTATGTATGAATATGATTCAACACTTGTATATTTAAATATGTCTGATGGGAAGCGGCTTTTTGGAAAAGATGGGATTATCGGAGTCGGGTTAAAGACAGATGATCTTTTCAAAGCAGATGAAATATCGCAGGCAATCAGGAAAAAATTAGATTTTGGTTATACAGTAAAATCATGGGGTGAAATGAATAAAAATCTTTTTTCGGCATTAAAACTTGAAAAATTCATGATGTTTTTAATATTAACTCTTATAGTTGTTGTTGCAACTTTCAACGTAATTTCCCTTTTAATTGTAACTACAGTTGAAAAAATACATTCAATAGGTATTCTGAAAGCAATCGGGACACAATCGACATCAATTATGAAAATATTTTTAAATCTTGGTTTTATAATTGGAATAATTGGTACAACAGTTGGTTGTGTTTTAGGTATTTTCGTATCGTTTATTTTAAAAAGATATAAATTTATAAAACTGCCTGCTGATGTTTATTATATTGATAGATTACCGGTAAAAATTGTTTTTTCAGATATACTCCTGATAGTTGTTGTTAGTATAATTATAACCCTTTTAGCGGCATCTTACCCTGCATGGAAAGGAAGCAAAATAGAACCAGGCGAAGCCTTAAGATACGAGTAATCGCAAATATTCGTGATGATTTATTCGTGAGTGTCATAAAATTCGTGATGATTTATTAGTGATATTTTTAAAAATTCGTGATAATTCGTGTTCCCGAACAAAGTGAGGGGTAATGAATAGTTTTATTATAAGAACGGAAAATATAGTTAAGAATTATATTAGTGATAAAGTAGAAATATCTGTTCTTAAAGGGGTTTCTTTAAATATAAAAAAAGGTGAAACCGTATCGCTTGTAGGTCCTTCCGGGGCAGGTAAATCAACGCTTTTGCATATTTTGGGACTTATGGATAGAGTTACTTCAGGAGTGATTTTTGTTGATAGTTTGGATAATGATACAGATGAAAAAACATTAACAAAATATAGGAATGAATCTATTGGTTTTGTTTTTCAATTTTACAATCTTCTCCCTGAGTTTTCTGCGATTGAAAATATTATGATGCCGTCAATGATTTATGGTGAAGATGAACAGTTATCAAAAAAGAAGGCGCAAAAGCTTATTTCTGAAGTCGGGCTTTCTAATAGAGCAAGACATTTACCTTCCGAACTTTCAGGCGGTGAAAAGCAGAGGATTTCAATTGCAAGAGCATTAATAAATTCGCCTAAAATACTTATAGCAGATGAACCGATAGGAAATTTAGATAAACAAACGGGAAAGAATGTAATGGATTTAATAATGCAGCTTCAGGCAGATTATAATTTTACTTTAGTAATGGCAACCCATAATGATGAGGTTGCTAACAGGTGTTCAAGAACATTAAAAATAATTGACGGGCAGTTAGTATGAGATTGTTTTCCGAAAGATTCCAACAATCTCTGTTAAAACTATAATTATTTGGAGGCAATTTATGTATAATAGATTTACTGAACGGGCTCAGCGTGCAATACGGCTTGCTCAGGAAGAAGCCAAAAGATTAAATCATGATTCCATAACACCGGAGCATATTTTACTTGGGCTCTTGGATTTAGATGATGGTGTGGCAGCAACGATAATATCAAATCTTGGTGTTCATACTTCGCGGATAAAAATTGAAATTGAGAAAACTCTTCCATTAGGTGATAATTTACTTCAATACGGTGAACTGCCTCTTACTCCGAAAGCGAGAAAAGTACTTGAATATGCTATTGAAGAAGCACAGAAAATGGCACATAGTTATGTTGGTACCGAACATATTCTTTTGGGGCTTTTAAAAAATCAGGAATTAAAAACTACAACAATTTTAGAGAATTTTGGACTTAATTATGATATTGTAAAAGAAGAAATAGCTAATATAATAGGCGATTCAACACCACCGCCTTTACCTCAGCATAGACATAAATCAAAAACACCTACTCTTGATGAATTTGGCAGGGACTTAACAGAACTTGCAAAAGAAGGAAAATTGGATCCGGTAATAGGCAGGGAAAGCGAGATTGAACGGTTAATACAGATTTTATCACGCAGAACAAAAAACAATCCGGTATTAATAGGCGATCCCGGTGTAGGCAAAACAGCAATTGTTGAAGGATTTGCCGAGAAAATTGTTTCACAGGAAGTGCCTGAGATACTTTTGAATAAGAGAGTTATTACGCTGGATTTATCCGGAGTTGTGGCTGGGACAAAATACAGGGGGGAATTTGAACAGCGGTTAAAGAATATAATTGATGAAATAAAACAGTCAAAAACCAATATAATTCTTTTTATCGATGAACTTCATACTGTAATAGGGGCAGGAGCGGCCGAAGGTGCAATTGATGCTTCAAATATGCTGAAACCTGCATTAGCACGCGGTGAATTACAGTGTATAGGTGCAACAACATTTTCAGAGTATAAAAAGCACATAGAACACGATGCTGCTCTCGAAAGAAGATTTCAGCCGATAACGGTAAATCCGCCTTCAGTTGATGAGACAATAAAGATTCTTCAAGGTCTTAAAGAAAAATATGAACTGCATCATAAAGTAAAATATTCTGACGATTCTATTGTTGCAGCTGTAAGGTTATCGGATAAATACATAACTGACAGATATCTTCCGGATAAAGCTATTGACTTGCTTGATGAAGCGGGTAGCAGGGTGCATCTTAAAACAACTTCGTTTCCGCCCGAATTTAAGGAAATTGAAGTTGAAATTGGGAATGTTGTTATAGAAAAAGACAAAGCAGTAAATTCTCAGGAATTTGAAAAGGCTGCAAAACTAAGAGATAAAGAAGAGATGTTAAGAGGAAATCTGATAGAAGAAAAAAAGAAGTGGCGCCAAAATATGAACCATATTAAACCCTCAATTACTGAAGAAGATGTTGCATCCATTGTTTCTAAATGGACTAATATTCCTCTTATGAAGCTTACTGAAAAAGAATCAGAACGCTTGTTGAAAATGGAAGATGAACTTCATGGGCGTATAATTGGTCAGGATGAAGCAGTTTCTTCAATATCGCATGCTATAAGGCGCACAAGAACGGGGCTTAAAGATCCTAAAAAACCAATAGGGACTTTTATTTTTTTGGGACCGACAGGTGTGGGCAAGACAGAACTTGCAAAAGTTCTTGCAGAATTTATGTTCGGTCAGGAAGATGCACTGGTGCGGTTTGATATGTCTGAATATATGGAGAAATTTTCTGTTTCACATCTAATAGGTGCTCCTCCCGGTTATGTCGGATATGAAGAAGGAGGACATCTTACGGATCAGATTCGACGCAAGCCATACTCGGTAATTTTACTTGATGAAATAGAAAAAGCGCATCCGGACGTGCTGAATATTATGCTCCAGATAATGGATACCGGTATATTAACGGATAATCTCGGGCACAAAGTTAGTTTTAAAAATACTATAATTCTGATGACATCAAATATCGGTGCGAGACTTATTTCTAAAGGTAAGTCACTTGGATTTTTAGTGCAGGAAGATGCACAGAAAGATTTTTCTTCAATGAAAGAAACTATAATGGAAGAATTGAAAAAAGCTTTTAATCCGGAGTTTTTAAACCGTTTGGATGATATAATTGTTTTTCATCCGCTTGAAAAAGAACATATGAGGAAAATATTGGACTTAATGCTTGAAAAAGTATCTAAAAAAACTAAACAGCAGGGTTTTGTGATTGAAGTATCAGAAAGTGCAAAAAATTTCTTACTTGAAAAAGGATTTGATTCGCAATATGGCGCCAGGCCACTAAATAGAATAATTTCAAAACATCTTGAAGACGGTCTTGCAGAAGAAATCCTTTCAAAAAAAATACCAAAAGGTACTAAAATAAAAGTAAATTATTCAGATGAACAAAAAACTTTTACATTTAGTTCAGTGCTTTCAGAAATGAAAACACAATAGAAAACAAATGGAACAATTTAAAAAAGAAGAACAACTCAGGGAAAGTTATTATAAGCGTTACGGCGTTGTGTGTAAAGATTCGTCGAAAACAAAAAAAACGTTAAAATCGTTAACAATGTCATTGATTGACATTTTTGTTCTTTTGAGGAAAAGGAAAAAGTAAGGTTTTCTTATGTTAGTTTTTGTTGAAATAGGCACAAAAACTATTTTTACGAAATTTAAATGAATGAAAAAAATAATTTTGTTTTTATTGCTGATAATAATATTGACAATTGGTGTATATTATTTTGAACGGCTCGAAATATTTACCACATCATTAAAATATCTTGCCCAGTCACAACTTACCGGTATCATAAAGAGCAATGTAAAAATAGAAAAAGCGACTTGGCTACCCTTCAACAAAATAATATTTAAAAAAATTGCTTTCGACGGTTTTTCATGCGATGAAGTAGTTGTTAGCTTCAACTTAAAAAAAATAAATAGAGGTATAAATTCAGTTGAAAAAATAACTCTTAACTCACCGAAAATCAACTATGGTATAATTAAGGAGCTGTTACAAAAAAGGACTCCCTCCAAATCAAAAAGCAAATCTCCGGTTTTAAGTATACTTATTAACAGCGGTGCGATATCTTACGATGGTTTTGACATAACGAACGTTTATGTTGAAGCAGTACCAAAAGGAAATATTTTTGCTATTAAATCAAATCTTTACATAGTGATAAAAGATAAAAGCTATTTTTCAGGTAATATGAAATTGGCAGGAACTATAAGTAAAGATTTGATGATGTTAAAGTTAAAATGTGAAGCAAATGATTTGGTTTTCAAACAAATAAAACCGTTTAATGGTAGCATTAACATTAATGGTGATATAAATAATTTAAATCTATCCGGAAATATGGAATCAGAAGAAGCTGTTGTCAAAATGAAGTCAAAATTAAATTTAAAAGACCTTAAATTTACGTCCTATTTATCCGGTAATATTTATAATCTGCAATCGTTTACCGGTAAACTTCTGTCATATACGACCTATCCTTATATTTTGGATGGACCTTTATCTTTTGACGGTTATTTTGAATTTCCGGATTTAAAACTAAATGTTAATTTGAATAAAGATTATATCAAATCAACAGACAACGCAATAAACATTAAGGATATGAAAACCAGCTTAAATTACTATAAAGATGAATGGATAATAAATTCTACTGCAACAGTTTTAAATAGTGATATTGTCCTTAATGGTAAAATATCAAAGGATATTCTTGACCTCTATTTATATGCCAATAATCTTAACATTAAGTCTGATTATTTTGCAGGAAAAATATCTTTAAGTACAAAGATATCGGGAACTGTCTCAAAACCAAAAATTGCAGGGAAAATAACTGCAAGTGAATTTGCAATAGGGCAAAAATCACCTAAAAGTGCATATGGTAAATATTTCTGGGAAAATGATCTCGGTTATCTGAAGATTAATGGTTCGGGTTTTTCGGTTAATTTAGAAGCTGATAAAAAGAAAATATCAAATTGTAAAATAAAATATGATGCAACAATCGTAACGCTTTCAGGGAAGTATGATAAAATTAATTTCAAAACAGAAAACATAGATGCTTCACTTTTTAATAAAAATCTTTCCGGTTTTATAAGTCTTTCGGGCCGTGTTTTAAATGTATTTTCAGGCAATTATAATTTTTATGCTAATTTTTTATCTCCACTTATTACGATAAACAGGAGTTCTACCTCAATATCCGGAATCATTTCATATTCCAAAGACAGCATGCACATACAGAATCTATCGCTTGATGGTTTGTCCGGGGATATAAAAATAATGCCGGATAAAAAAGAGACAACTGGTTATCTGACGCTATCGAAGTGCAATAGTAATCTTGTCTTTCCGTTTATCGGTATAGGTCCTGAAATTATATCCGGCAGCATATCAGGTAAAATAAATTGGAATGGCAGGATGAATAATCCAAATCCATATGGAACGATAGTAATAAATCATGGAAATATTATGAAAAATATTCCGTATGATTTAATTGTAACTTCCTTTGAAACTAAATTATCTAAACTTATAATTAGGGAATTGGTATTACAGCAAAAAGCGTCAAAAACATCCCTTAAGTTATCGGGGGAAATTGAAAATGATAGATTTAATCTTTCACTAAAGCTTAATGAGTTAGTGGTTGCAAAAAGAACAATTAGGGGAGATATAATGTTTTCAGGAGAAAAAACGGATAAAGACATATATTGCAAAATTGTTTCACCGAATTTAGCGATTGATAATATTTCTAATAAATTTTCAGCGACAGGAAGTTACAATTCCGAAAAAATTGTTTTAAACAAGATTGTTTGGGGTGATGCAATAAACGGTAATCTTGAATATTTTGTTCCATCAAAATATCTGTCATCAGATATAGATTATGAATTTGATACAGAACAATTGCTGAATAAAGATATAACGGGTAAAATTACGGGTAAAGTGACGATAAGAGGTAATGTAGGAACCCCTTCAGTTTTAACAGATTATAAATATCGGGGAAATATTTATAATCTGTTAACCAGGGGATCCGGGAAAATCCTGGTTAATCAAAATATTTTGAAAATAGAAGATACGAAATTTTTAGTTAATGGTTCGCAAGCTGAAGTTTCCGGTGAACTTGATTTGGGAAAAAGAGAGTTTAACGAACTAAATATTTCAGCAAATAACGTAAAAATGGATTCAATATATACTTTATGCAAAAGTACTCTGCCGGTATCAGGTGTTTTAAAAAATCTTGAAGTAAATATCGCCGGTGGTTTTGATAATCCGCAAGTTTCAGTCGGATATTCCGGAGAAAATGTATATATTGAAGATAAGATAATTGATTCTATTGATGGTAAATTTACACTATTGAATAAAAGGATTGTTTTTACAAAAGGGAATATTAAATGGGGTGAAGCACAAATAAGGATTCTTCCTGATACATATGTTGATTTCAAAGAAGAAATAGTTTTTAAAGTTATTTCGGAAATAAGAAATATTAAGTTGCCGGGAATCGTTTTATTCGGTGGTGTAATAGCAGAAGGTAGATGGAATAATTCAATAAAAGCCGACATTTCAACAAATGGCTTATGGCTGAATCAACTTCAACTTAAAAATGAAAAATACTATATTGAATATTCCAAAGGTATTTTAAATTTTATACCTGAAAATGGAAAGCCAACGCAGATAACAGGGATAATTGATTTTTCAAGACCGAATGAACTAAAAATATATAATTTTTCAATATTTGAGGCTGGAAAACGCTTGTTTTTCATAAATGGTTCGCAAAAAGATGATAATTTGGAAATAACTTCAGAGGGTTCAAATGTTTCGCTTGGTAATATACTAAATTTGCTTAATTTAAAAGTTGTTGCATCCGGAAATACAAATTTTAATGTAAAAGTTTCAGGCAAAATAAAAGATCCTGCAATTACATGCATCTTAAACTCAACTAATGGTAATATAGAGAATATTGGGTTTGATATTGCGTCACTTTTTTTTCAGATAAATGAAAATATCTTGGAACTGAAACAATTAAAAATATCTCAAAAAAATATTTTTTCAATTGAAGGTGAAGGTAAAACCCCGCTACCCCTAACAGCAGAAATGAAAGAAAAGCTTTCGGGATATCCGATAGACATATTATTGAAAGTGACTAACGGTAATATGGCAATACTTACTGCATTGTCGAAATCTGTAAAAAGTGCAAAAGGACAATTTTCAACTTTGCTTAATATAAAAGGAACTTTAGAAAAACCCGATGTCTCGGGTGAATTTAAAGCTACCGCAGATGAGATTTTAATGAAAGATATTTTTCGAAAATTGACAGATTTTAAATGCGGGATAATATTTTCAGGAAAAAAAATAGAAATACAGGAATTAAATGTTTTAGTTGAAAAAGAACCCCTTGTGTTAAGCGGTTATGCTGCAATTACCGATGGTTTTAATATCGGTGATTTTGATGTTCATATCTTTACTCCGAGTGACGGTATAGCAGTTATAGTTAATGATTTGCAGATTAAATCAGGAGGTGTCGGTAAAATAATCCCTGTAATTCCCGATATTGCTACTTTTTCTAATCCGTCAAAAGCAAAAGTAAAAGCAGATATGCGATTTTTTGGAACAACGGAATCATGGAATATTGACGGCTATATGAAGATTTCCGATGCAAAATTTACATATCCTGGCATTGGGGAAAATGAGGGAGCCTGGGATTTTTTAAAATTTGCGAATTGGAACCTTAAAATTGTTACCGGAAAAGATTGCTGGTATGAGAATGATTTTGCATCAGTTGAAATAAAAGGTGAGTTACTTCTACATGATAGGGGAGTTTCTCCTCATGTAAGCGGCAAAGTAGAAGCAGTGAGGGGTGATTTAAGTTATTTAGGGAGAGATTTTACGATAAAAGAAGCAGTTTTCGAAGCAGAAAAAAGCAAACTGTTTTTATCAGGGATTGCTGAATCAGATACTGAGGTAGAGAGCAGACGGGAAGACCTTGCAACTCACCAAATGATAATAGAGTATATTCCTGATACCATAATTTTAACTCTCGACAGAGGACCTCTTGAAAATGTTAAACCAAGGTTTTCTTCAAAAACAAATCCACAGATGAATGAGCAATTAGCGACTCAGTCTGCATTGGGATTAACAGATACAAAACAAAAACAGCCTTTTTCAGCAGAAGAGATTTCTAAAATGGTTGACACATTTTTAACGACACCATTTGTAAAATCGCTATTTAAAAAAATTGGTTTTATCGATAAATTTTCTATAAAAAGAGATACGTCGTCAATACCTCTTCCACAAGGGACACAACCGTCGATTGTGGACTTGTATAAAGGAACAAAACTTTCATTCGGACAATCTTTTGCTCGCGGACTTTCAGCTAATTACGGGATAAAATTTGATGAGTTCGAAAATAAACTTTCATTAACACACGAGATACAACTCTCATACCTTCTTAAAAATGGAATATTATTTACAACAATACAAGAACTGAATAAGGACCAGTATGGGGACAGGCAAAATAAATTTTTATTTGAGAAGTATTGGCGTTTCGGAGCAGAACCGGCAAAAAAAGAATAGAAAAGAGGATAGGGTTATAGAGTTATAGAGTTATAGGGTTGTAGGGTTGTAGGGTTATAGGGTTATAGTGTTATAGGGTTATAGGGTTATAGTGTTATAGAGTTGTAGTGGCAAAGCTTGCTTTGCCGATGTTTTTGTAGCAGTAAGATTACTATCTCACATCTTAATTCCAAATCCTGAGTGCTGAATCCTGAATCCTGTGTAATTAATTAAAACATAAATTTTACAAAAGATTTTGTTTTCTCTTCTGGAAAATTATAAGTTACGTTAAACATTCCGTATGAAATAGAAATATATAAAAATTTAACTGGTTGCCGGAATGGGTTATCATCTTTTTTGTTTATATATTTGTGGCTTTGAAAAACATTAAAGATATCATACAACGGATCATCTATTGTTGTTTTGACCGTAAAATCATTTGAAAAAAGCAGCTTACCGGCTGAATATTCAAGGTTTCTTTTTACTGTATCATATATGTCAAATGTGGAATATAAAAAATCTACCGGTTTAAATTCAAAAAAATTATAATATCCGTAGTATAATCCTGTGAAAACAGGTTTTACTTTCCCCTGAGCAACGCTTTCTTTTATTCCTTCAATAGATTTATTATCAGTAAATACAACATTGTAACCCAGGAAACCTATACCTTGGCTCATGTGCGTATTATTGCCGAAAACTTTAGTTTTCTTTAATTTTTTATTCAATGATTTATTTCTGTAAAAATCGTAGGGTAAAAAGTCAGAACTGTTTCCTACTTCAACAGCGTCAAAATCTAAATTTCTCGCCAGTTTAATTCCCAGTTCAGTTTTTTTTCCGGGATGCAATGCAATTGCTAATCCGCCCTGTTTGTGAATTTCACGTATTGTTTCTTCAGCTGTCATTCCTTTTTCTATATATGTGTTAATGAATATAGCGCCTATGTGCGAGCCGTCATTTACGGAAATTTCTTCTGCGGGTATAATGATAAAATCCGGGTTTATTGTTTTTTCCTTTTTTAAATGCTCAGAAATTTCAATAGTTCTTCTGACGCCGTCCATTCGATTGTGGTCTGCAATTGCAATTGCTCCAAAACCTTTTTCGCTGGATTTTTTTAATAAACTTACAATATCAGATGCTGAATCGTGTGAATAAACAGTGTGTATGTGGAAATCACAAATAATTCCGTTGTCTGCTTTTAGCTTTTTGGAATTAATAATATCAAATGCCAAATCAGTATATAATTCCATATCTAAATATTTTTTTTCTTTTAATAAAATATCAGGTAATTGTGATAATTCTGCAAAGTGAAAGATATTTAAAGAAATACCGTCTGCTGTTTTGTTAAGCAACAGTTTTCTGTCGTCCACCATTTTGTAGAACTCATTTTGCTGTACGTATAATTCATCAACCTGTTCCTCATTGACTATTGTAGAGTATCTGTCTTTTTCATTAAAATTATAGTTTTCATCTAAATAAAATATTCTATCATATTTTATATGGTCAGATACATAATCTGTATTCCTTGATACTAGAAGTGATTTACTGAAAAAAAATATGAGTAAAAATAAAAGTGTTGTTTTTTGCTTCATAATTTAAATTATATTAACATAGTTCTGTAGTATAATTAAGGATTATATTAATATATTCCATAGGTATAATTAAGGATTATATTAATATAGAAAGCGATGTCAATAAAAATTATGAAACGGAATCAAAGTTTAAATTAGTATTTTGATAAATTATTTAGGAACATATTGTCCTTTTTTTGTGGGGTTACATTTTCTTGACTTGAAATTAAAAAATATGTATAATTAAAAACTTAGATTAATAAATATAAAACATTAGAAAGTGCGCCTGTAGCTCAGACTGGATAGAGCACTCCGATTTTTAATCGGAGGGGTCAAATGTTCAAAAATGTTCAAAGTTTATATATTGCGAAGTTTAAAAGATAGTAAATATTATACAGGGAGTACTGGAAATTTAAAAGATAGATTAAAAAGGCATTTTGATGGAAGGTCGTTAGCAACGAAGAATAGACGACCCTTAATATTAGTTTACAATAAGAGTTTTTCAACAAAAATAGAAGCTTTAGATTTTGAGCTGTACATAAAGAAACAAAAAAGCAAATTTTTTATTGAAAGATTGATTAGTTCTGCACTTATAGCTCAGACTGGATAGAGCACTCCGATTTTCAATCGGAGGGGTCAAATGTTCAAAATGTTCGTAGAAAGTGCGCCTGTAGCTCAGACTGGATAGAGCATCTGCCTTCTAAGCAGAGGGTCGCGTGTTCGAGTCACGCCAGGCGCAAGTTAAAACAACTTAAGTAACTTATAGTTATTAGTTATAGTGGTGGGCGTAGCTCAATTGGTTAGAGCGCTTGGCTGTGGCCCAGGAGGTTGCGGGTTCAAGTCCCGTCGCTCACCCCATATAATGAGTAATATTTGTTATAAAAATTAAAGGAACTAAAACAAAAAGTATTTGAAATGAAATTAAAAGGTGTGTTTAATATATGTTTTATAGTGATAGTGACTATAACTATTATTTCGGAATATAGGAGACATGATCTGTTCTCGAGTATTGGTTGGACTGTTGCTCTTGTATATTTTTTAATGTACATAGACGAAAAAAAATAATTGTTGAGTAATCACCGGTATGTTGCTGCAGTATTTAATTTCGGATAAATATTAATCGATGATTCCATGTCATAAAGTATCAAATAAGTATCTTATTTTAATTTAAATCATGTAAAATATTTTTTTCAAGTAGAATTCCCTGATTAAGATGTAAAGGATAAAATCGTGAAGGAAATAATAGTATTTTTGTCAATAATATTAATTTCAACTGGTCTTTTTTCGGAAGTTACAAGAAAAGTAATGCAAAGATATACTGGTGGTAAAATTGTAAAGAAGGTCATTTACTATGATAACGGAAAAGAAGTAGCCAGAGAATTTAATTATTATAATGAAACTATTGAAAAAACCGGAAGAATACCGGATGGTGTAGTAAAGGAATATTACAATAGCGGTCAATTGAATATGGAGATGCATTTTAAGGATAATAAATTAGATGGAATTACAAAGAGATATTCAACAAAAGATAGCAAGTTACAGGAAGAATGGAATTATAAAGACAATAAACGTGAAGGTCAAAGTAGATTGTATTATGATAATGGTAAAATAAAAGAAGAGAAAAACTACAAAAATGACAAATTAGCAGGGATAAGCAAAGTATATTATGAAAGTGGTCAGTTATTTATGGAAGAAAATTACATAGATGGCAAACGTGACGGCATAGTTAAAGTATATGCTGAAAGTGGACAGTTAATTAAAGAGTGGATTTATAAAGATGATAAACGGGAAGGTATAAGCAGAGGATATTATGAAAGCGGTCAGTTGTTTGTTGAAGAGAATTATAAAAATGATAAACGTGAAGGCATAAGTAAGGGATATTCTAAGAGCGGTAAGTTGCATGGTGAGTGGAACTACAGTAATGATAAACAGGATGGAATAGGCAAAGTATATTATGATAGCGGCAAATTGCACGGGGAGTGGATGTACAGGAATGATAAATTAGAAGGTATAAGTAAAGTTTATTTCGAAAGTGGCAGATTGCAGGGAGAGTGGAATTATAAAAACAACAAGCAGGAAGGTATTAGCAGAGAATATTTTGAAAGTGGCAAATTGCAAAATGAGTGGAACTATAAAAATGATAAACGTGACGGCACCGGAAAAGAATATTATGAAAATGGTAAGGTAAAAGAAGAAAAGAATTATAAGGGCGGTAAACTGGAGGGTATCAGCAGGGGATATTATGAAAACGGACAACTAAGAGAAGAACAAAATTGTATTAATGATAAGCGGGAAGGGGTAGGTAAAATATATGTTGAAGACGGCAGTATTTTATATAAAGATAATTACAGAAATGATGTAAAAATAAATAGAAAAAAATACAATAAAGAAGGTAAGCTTGAGTTTAGTCAGGATTATTAGCAATTATAAATTTAATGCTAAAATTACAGATATAACTTGATTTATTTTTTTTATTTTATATAATAATGTTAACGGAGGAAAAAATATGATTGAAAAATCAAGAAAAAGAAAGATTTTGGAAGAGTTTAAAATTCATCCAACTGATACCGGTTCGCCTAATGTTCAGATTGCAGTTATGACAGACAGGATTAATCAGCTGAGTAGTGAACATTTTAAGAAAAATCCTAAAGATCATGCATCAAGAAGAGGTCTTCTTATGTTAGTTAGTAGAAGAAGGCAACTTTTGAATTATCTGAAGAAGAATAATCCGAAAAGTTATTCGGAAATTATAGGAAGACTTGATATTCGGAAATAGTGTTTTTCGGAAAAACCACAAACAGTAATGTATTTGTGGAAGGATTAAATAAAAAATGAAAGAAATTAAAATTAGCATTGATGGTAAACCTCTTATATTAAAAAGCGGTGAATTAGCAAAACAATCGTCAGGGGCAGTGATGGTTCAGTACGGTGACACAATAGTTTTGGCGACAGTGAATTCAGCATTAACTTTAAAAGAAAATGTTGATTTTCTGCCGCTTACTGTTGACTACCGTGAAAGAACTTATGCCGCAGGGAAAATTCCCGGCGGATTTTTTAAAAGAGAAGGAAGACCTCGCGAAAAAGAAATATTGACTTCAAGAATAATTGATAGGACAATAAGACCTCTTTTTCCTAAAGGATATTTTTACGAAACGCAAATCATAATTACGTTGCTTTCATCAGATATTGAGAATGATTCGGATGTGCTGTCAGTAATAGGTGCCTCCGCGGCACTCATGCAGTCGGATATTCCTTTTGTAACACCCGTTGGTGCGGTTAGGATTGCCAGAATAAACGGAGACTTTGTTGTAAATCCTACATATTCACAAAGAGAGTTATCTGATGTTGACCTTATAATTTCTGCTACTGAAAAAGGCATTGTAATGATGGAGGGTGGTCCTAACGAAATAGATGAAGATACTATATTGTCGGCAATAAATTTCGGGCTTAAATATATACCTGAAATAATCAATTGCCAAAGAGAATTCTTAGCAACAAACAAAAGGACTACAGGTGCTTTGGAAATTGATAATACAATAAAATCTGAAATAACCCGGAAATATAAAGAGAAAATTGAAATAGCGGTAAAAATACATGAAAAAAAAGACAGGGAATTAAAGCTTGCTGAAATAAAAGCAACAGCAAAGTTGGATTTTCCGGAAAAAGAGAACATTGTTGAGAAAATTATTGAAGAGTTGGTTAAAGAAGTAGCGCGTTATTTAATAATAAATATGGGTGTCCGGTCCGATGGTAGAAAGCCTGATGAAATAAGACCTATCGATTGTAAGTTAAGTGTATTACCTCGCACACACGGGTCTGCGGTTTTTACACGCGGACAGACACAGGCACTGGTAACCGCAACACTGGGAACACCTCAGGATATGCAGATAATGGACGAGCTCGCAGGCGAATATAAAAAGAGATTCATGCTTCATTATAATTTCCCGTCATTTGCTGTTGGAGAAGTTAAACCCGAAAGAGGACCGGGGAGACGGGAAATCGGTCACGGAGCTCTTGCGGAAAAATCACTGGAAAAAGTGTTACCTTCAGAAGAAACTTTCCCATATGCAATAAGAATTGTTTCAGATATTCTTGAGTCAAATGGTTCATCGTCAATGGCGACTGTTTGTGGCGGTTCGCTTGCACTAATGGATGCCGGAATTCCGATAAAAGCGGCAGTTGCAGGAATAGCGATGGGTCTTATGATAGAACGGGACAAGCATGTAATATTAACTGATATACAGGGGCTTGAAGACCATTTTGGAGATATGGACTTAAAAGTTGCAGGAACCAGGAATGGTATTACAGCTATACAAATGGATATAAAAATTGAATCTATTGACATGAAGATTCTTGAAGAACTTTTTCAAAAAGCAAAGATAGCAAGATTGAAAATATTAGATATTATGGATAAGACGATATCGAAACCAAAAAGCGAGATGTCATCTTATGCACCCAAAATGATTACTTTAACGGTGAGTATTTCAAAGATAAAAGATGTTATTGGTTCCGGTGGTAAAACTATAAGGAAGATAATCAGTGAAACTGGTGCCGAAGTTAATGTTGAAGACGACGGTAAAATATTTATATCAGCAGAAGATGAAAAATCATTAAATCATGCTAAACAGATGATAGAATATCTTACTGCGGACGCTGAGGTTGGTAAATTATATAAAGGCAAGGTTGTTTCAATAACAAACTTTGGGGCTTTTGTTGAAGTACTTCCCGGTAAAGACGGATTAGTTCATATTTCGCAGATAGAGGAACAGCGGGTTGAAAAAGTGGAGGATGTTTTAAAGATAGGTGATGAAATATGGGTGAAAGTAATGGAAATAGACAAACAAGGCAGAATCAACCTCTCCAAGAAGCAGGCAACGAGAGAAATGGCAAAAAAATAAAAGAAATAGAAGATATTATTTCAGCATATGATTTTATGAAAGTTGAAGGACTTTCTGAAATTGAATTCGATGCTAATAATATCAAATTTCATATTAAGAGAAAAGTAGACAGCATCATACCGCGCAGTCACCCTGTTGTTGTTGAACACGAACAGGAAAAAGAAGAAATTTCTGATGCGGCAAGTATTAAGTCGCCGCTTTCAGGAACTTTTTATTGTTCACCTAAACACGGGGAACCGCCTTTTGTCAATGTGGGTGATGTTGTGGAAGAGGGAAAAACTCTTTGCATAATTGAAGCTATGAAAATTATGAATGAAATAAAAGCAGATTTTAGTTGTAAAATTATAAAAATACTGGCTGTTAATAAAAAATCTATTTCCAGCGGCGAAGTGCTTTTTTTGGTAAAACCCGTATAAGAATTTGATAGAATGTATATAAATGCACATAAACGTTGTAGTAAAATGTTTAAGGAGGTTATGTATTATGTTGCAAGAAATTGGTTTAACTGCCGGCGATATCTGGAAGTATCTTGAAAAGAACGGTGAGGTGTCAGCATTAAAATTAAAATCGGCATTGGGAATTACCAATACTGTTTTATATATGGGTATCGGTTGGCTTGCACGTGAAAGTAAGATTAGTATAACTGAATATGCAAAAGGTTACAAAGTATCAATAAATAAATAATAATAATGACTTTTTTTAAATCGATTTTTCTTGGGTTCGTACAAGGGCTTACCGAATTTCTTCCTGTATCGTCCAGCGGACATCTTATAATATTTCAAAAATTGTTAAATATAGGCAATCAGATTGAGTTTGATGTTTTTTTGCATTTTGCGACTCTTTTCGCAGTTATGATTTATTTTAGAAATGATATTTTAGAAATCCTTAAAGGAATATTTGGGAAAAGCGAAGAAGGATTAAAAACTTTAATAGGAATTATAGTAGCTTCTGTTCCTACTGCAGTCATAGGACTTTTATTTAAAAAATATTTTGAAGAAAAGTTTTCCCAACCAAGAATTGTCTTAGTAATGTTAATTTTAACCGGATTAATTCTGTGGTTTTCATCTAAGTTTTCCAAATCGGACAGTATTGATAAAGATTATTCAACTGCAAAAATATCTGATTTTCTGCTGATTGGTCTGTTTCAGGGGTTTGCAATAATGCCCGGGATTTCACGGGCAGGAATTACGATTTCCGCAGCACTTTTGTTAGGATTCAATAGGAAATATGCATTCAAATATTCAATGCTTTTGTCGGTTCCTGCAATTCTTGGTGCGGGATTATTAGAACTTAAGCATTTTTCTATCAACACTGACATACTTGCCGGCGGAATTATTGCAATGCTCTCAGGAATTTTGTCGCTTTATGTTTTGTCAAAAATTCTAATTAGCAGGAAATTTCATCTTTTTTCATATTATCTCTGGATAGTTGGTATTGTGGGATTGATATTTTTATAGTATCGGAATTTTATTGTATCGGGAACAGAATCCGATACACGCGAATAAACACGAATAATAAAAAATCACGAATATAACACGAATATTCGTAATAAATTTGTGAGGTCTATAAAAGCGGATAAAATTCGTGATAATTCGTGTGCACGAGCAAAGCGAGTGCTATTTTATGAAACGGAACGATATACGCGGTTTAATATTACTTATTATTGGAATTCTCATTTTGTGGTTTTTATTTTTCCCGCAGCATTCAGGATTACTTGGACGTTACACGACAAAAATTCTATTTAGAATATTCGGACAAGCATCTTACATATTTCCCATCGTTCTTACATGGTTAGGAGTAAAAATTATTTTTAATAAAAAACTTAATTCTACAAGCGTAAAATTTATTTCTGATATATTTGTTGTCTGGTCCATATGTACTATTTTTTCTTTAGCGACACCTGCAACGAATAATTATGGCGGTTTTATTGGAAAATATTCAGAGATAGGTTTGAATAATATTGTTGGAATATTCGGCGGGTGGGTTGTTACTTTTGGAATTTTAATTATTTCAGTGTTTCTTACGACAGGTATTTCTTTTGAAGATTTTATGGATTTGTTAAAAAAGATTTTTAAACCTAAAAAGAAGAAAATATTATGGGAAGCGGAAGAGAAAGCAACGGAAAGGTCGTTAACGTCCAAAGAGTTAACTCCTAAAGTATCAACACAAAAGGTCTTGATACCCAAACCTGTAATAATTAAAACAGAAGAAACAAAACAGGTTCCGGTAAAACAAATTCCAATAGCCAAGATAACCGGGAAAATTGCAGCAGAGAAAACGTCAGCTGAAAAAACGTCAATAGTTAGAAAAACTGAAGAAGTGAAAATCGTAAATGAACAGTTAAAATATGAACTTCCGCCGCTTGATCTTTTAGATGAATCAAAAGCGGTTGAAACACATGTAGTAGAAGATGAACTGCGGGAATGTGCTGAAAAACTGATAAAAACGCTTGCAGATTTCAACATAACTGCGACAGTTGAAGCTATAAATCCCGGACCTTCAATAACAAGATATGATATTGTTCTTGCTCCTGGAACTAAAGTTAGTTCAATAACAAATCTTTCAAATGACATTTCGCTTTCCATGAAAACAGAGTCCATAAGAGTTTTAGCTCCAATTCCGGGAAAATCTGCGGTTGGTATTGAGATTCCTAATCCAAAACAAGCGATTGTCGGGTTAAAGGAAATCCTGAAATCCAAAAAATTTATTGAATCAAAATCACTTTTGACGTTTGCTCTGGGCAAGACAACTTCCGGGGAACCATTTTGCGATGACCTTGCACCAATGCCCCATCTTTTAATAGCAGGCGCTACAGGCAGCGGAAAATCGGTATGCATAAACTCGATAATAATGTCATTAATTTGCAGAACTAAACCTGACGAGTTGAAATTCTTATTGATTGATCCGAAGCGGTTGGAACTTCCTGTATATGAAGGTATTCCGCATCTTTTCGTCCCGGGTAAAAAAGCAAGCGAGGCAACAGTAATTACTGACGCAAAAGAAGCAGCTAAAGCGCTCGGGCTTTTAGTAAAAGTTATGGAACATCGTTATAAAACATTTGCAAAAAAATCGGTCAGAAACATTGATGGTTATAATGAAAAAATAGAAAAAGAAGGCGGGAAGAAAGAATATTATATTGTAGTTATTATAGACGAACTTGCTGACTTGATGCTGATTGCTTCAAGAGAAGTCGAAGAGTCTATCCAGCGTTTAGCACAGATGGCGAGAGCAGTCGGAATTCATCTGGTTCTTGCAACACAGAGACCGTCTGTTGATGTTATTACCGGTGTGATTAAAGGAAATCTGCCTGCAAGAATTGCCTTTCAGGTTCTTTCTAAGACAGATTCCCGTGTTGTGTTGGATGTTAATGGTGCAGAAGACCTTATTGGAAGAGGTGATATGCTTTATCTGCCAACAGGTTATTCAAGACCATTACGTTTACAGGGAAATTATGTTTCGTTAAAAGAAATAGAAAAAGTCGTAAAATTTATTAAAAAGCAGGCACAACCGGATTACGAAGATATTTTTGAAACTATTGAGATAAGTGAAAAGAAAGAGACTTCTGAAGAGACTAAAAAGGAACTTGTACAAGCATTAGAACTTGCACTTGAAAGGAAAAGGATTTCATATGACTTACTGAAAACAAACGGTTTCGGCAGTCGCGCAGCAGATGTTTTAAGTCGTCTTGAAGTAGAAGGTTTTATAAGAAAACCGGAAGGTACAAACAGGTGGGAAGTATTTGTAGATAAAATAGAAGAATATCTGTCAGTAGAAAGAGAAAAAGCATGAAAAAGTTTTTAAGTATAATTTTTGTTTTATTAACCACTAATACATACTTTTTATTAGCTGAAAATATTGACGATATATTAAAAAGAATGGAAGAAGCAGATTCTAAAATTGCTGATTTGTCGTTTTCTTTCAAACAGGAAATATTAGTTACAATCACCCTTGAAAAATCAAATATTTTAGGAGAAGCTGTTTTTAAAAAACCGGACTTGTTTAAAATTGAACATAAAGAACCTGAAAAACAAGTTGTTATATCTGACGGAAAAAAGATATATTTTTACCAAAAAGAATTTAATCAGGTTATGATTGATGACTGGAAATCGCTTTCCCAAAAGGGTAGTTTTCCGAAAGGTATTTTTAATTTTACATCAACCATTCCTGACCTTAGGAAGAATTATAATATTTCACTTATAGAAAACGGAACTGAACCGGTTGCAAAATATTATGTAATTCTGCTTGAATTAAAAGAAAAGCAGCCGCAAAGCACAAAAATAAGGCTTTGGGTTTCTAAAGAAAGCTATCTTGCGGAAAAAACGGAGATAAAAACTGAAACAATTACATCGACAGTAGTTATATCAGGCATTAAAACGAACAAAGGTATTAAAGATTCTTTTTTCAGATTCAAAATACCAAAAGGCGTACAAATAATAACATCACCCTTTTAAATCGGGTTATAGAGTTATAGTGTTATAGGGTTATAGCGTTAACTCTAAAACTCTAAAACTCTAAAACTCTAAAACTCTAAAACTCTATTATGGATATAGGATCTAAATTTAAAGAGCAGCGTGAAAAATTAGGATTATCTTTAGAAGAAATATCTGCAAAAACTTTAATCAATGTAAAATATCTTAAGGCTATTGAAGAGAATAGATTTGCGGATATTCCGACAGAAGTTATGAAGCTCGGATTTTTTAGTAACTATTCTAACACTTTAGGTCTTAATACTGATGAAATAATTGCTGAATATAAAAAGAATAATCCGTCAAAAGAACAAACTTCAATTACCTCGGTAAAAGTTAATTGTGCTTCACATAGCAGGAGATTTAAGTTTAAGGTAGCGCCAGCGTTTATTCTTGTATTTTCACTTGTTTTTATTTATGGTTTTTTTAAGATTATTTACCCGTTGTTAAAATCGGAAAAAACTGAAACAGTAGAACAGCAAGCTGTTAAAAAAAATCAACTTGAGATTCGGACATCTGAAAATGTCTGGATTAGAGTCAGGGATGGAGAAAATCCGGTTTTCGAAGGGATTATGCCGCCTAATACAGTAAAGATATTTGAATCAAGTGAAAGGTTCAGTCTGAGGATAGGTAATATGGTCGGAATAGCAGTATTTTTCAATGGTGCACCGGTTGAACTTTCAAAAGATAAACTTATAGGAGAAATAAAATTACCATGAATATAGCGAATAAGATAACTTTAGCGAGAATTTTAATGGTCCCGTTTTTCATATACTTTATGATATATGATAGTTTTTTAATGCGGTTAATAGCATTGTTAATTTTTAGTATTGCTTCAATCACAGATACAATTGACGGTTATTTAGCCAGGAAACATGGAACTATAACTAATTTTGGAAAATTCATAGACCCGCTTGCAGACAAACTTTTAGTTAATGCCGCATTGATTTCATTCGTAGAGATAAGAGAACTATCCATACCGCCGTGGATGGTAATAACGATAATTTCAAGAGAATTCATTATTACCGGATTAAGGTCCCTGGCTGCATCAAAAGACGTAATAATACCGGCTACGCTCTCCGGAAAATTTAAGACAACATTTCAGATGATAGCGATTGTTTTTATACTTTTTATTTTAGTTATAAATTCAGCGCTTGCTAAATATTTTAATATTGAATATACTGCATATCCCTTGCTTAAGCTCACACCTTTTATCTTAATGTTTATTACTACGATACTTACGTTGATTTCCGGCTTAAGTTATATTTTTAAGCACAAGTATCTTTTCAATGAAAAACAATAGTTACTCTCGCCGGCAGACCGTATGGAAAAATTGCTGAAATATTTTATTAAGTTTTTTGCTACAGGTTTTTTTGTCGGATATATTCCAATAGCACCAGGAACCTTCGGAACCATATTGGCAGCAGGGATTTGGTGGATATTACCGAAACCGGTTTTCTATATTGTGTTTATTTTTCTATTGCTTGTTTCTGTTTTTGTATGTGGTGAAGCGGAAAACATATTTGGAATAGTAGATGACAAACGTATTGTAATTGATGAAATTATCGGTTATTTCATAGCAGTTCTTTTTCTGCCCAAAACATATTTTGTTCTATTAAGCACTGTAATTCTATTTAGGTTTTTTGATATTGTCAAACCATTCTTCATAAAATCGGTACAAAAATACAAAGGAAGCGCCGGAATCCTTGCAGATGATATTTTATCCGGAATCATTACAAATTTAATAGTAATAATAACAATTAAAATCTTTAGCATTTAAAGAAGATAGTTTTGTGCCTGAATGCCGTTAGGCAGGTCAGTTCTGTGAGTTGATATGAAGATATTAAAAATACCCGTTGGATTTCTTGAGGCTAATTGCTATGTTGTTTTTGATGAAAAAACAAAAGAAGCTGTAGTTATTGACCCGGGTGATGAAGGTGAAAAAATTATATCAGCAATAAAGGGAAACAAATTAAAACCTCTTGTAATAATAAATACTCACAGTCATTTTGACCATATCGGTGCAAATCACATAATAATGGAAAGAATGAATATAAAGGTATTTGTTCCTGAAAAAGATAGTGAAGAAAGAACTTTTGGCTCAATTAATATAAGGTTTTATTTTACCCCGGGACATACTTCAGATGGTATTTGTATGTTAATTGAAAATCATCTTTTTTCAGGTGATACGCTCTTTTTAAGTTCTATAGGGCGAACAGATTTAGAAGGAGGAGATACTGCCGAACTCTTAAAATCAATAAAAGAGAAAATTCTTATATTATCAAAGGATACAATTGTTCATCCGGGTCATGGATATGAAACAACAGTTGAAAAAGAAATAAAGAATAATCCGTTTTTACAAGAGTAGATAGTTTCTCTAAGGGGGTGTCATTGCGAGGAGTCCTGCAGGGACGACGAAGCAATCTTATTTTTTAAGACAGATATTTATAGAGTTTACACTGAACATAACAAATGTGTTAGCAATGACAAATGTAGCATAATAGTTAACAAAAATTATGGAACATAACGATTTACTTAATAGCTTTATTTCATATATATCGGTAGAAAAGGGGCTAGCCAAAAATACTGTTATATCTTATAAACGGGACATAGAAAAATATTTTATTTATTTGAAAAAACACTTTTTAGATTTTCTTAATGTTACCGAAGAAAATATAACTGATTATTTATGGGAAAGAAAACTTGAAAAGAAATCTGTACAGACAGTTTTTCGTGAACAGGAATCAATAAAAAGTTTATATAAATTTCTTTTTATTGAAGGATACATTAAGCAAAATCCGGCAGGACAGTTAAAATCACCGAGATTAGAGAAATATCTGCCTGACACATTGTCAATTGAGGAAGTCGATAAACTCTTATCAACGCCTGATATTAAGAAAATCAAGGGTTTACGGGATAAGGCAATATTAGAAACGCTTTATGCAACCGGAATGCGGGTATCTGAACTAACTGAACTGAAAATATCGGATGTTAATTTTGAGGTTGGTTTTATTAAATGTTTTGGTAAAGGTTCAAAAGAAAGAATCGTTCCAATCGGTTCAAAGGCAATTGAATCTATAAATAGTTATTTGAACAAGCGAAAAAAAACCGACAATAAAATGCTTTTTCTAAATCCGTCTGATAACAAAATATCAAGAATTTCAGTTTGGGAAATTATTAAGAAATATGCAAAAATTGCCGGAATAACAAAAAAGATAAGTCCGCATACATTAAGACATTCCTTTGCGTCGCATATCCTGGAAAGAGGGGCAGATTTACGTACGATTCAGGAAATGTTAGGACACGCATCAATCTCGACAACTCAAATCTATACACATATTGACAAAAAATTCCTTAAAAATCAGCACAATAAATTTCATCCGAGAGGATAATATAGCAAATGGAATTTAAAAAAGATAATACTATTCCAATTGAAAAAATATTTCTTATTATTTCAGCAATTTTTGGGTTGTTGTTTGTGTTTATAACACCGCCTTTCCAGACACCTGATGAACCGGCACATTTCTATCGTGCATATCAAATTTCAGAATTAAAAGTAATTTCACAAAAACAGGAAGAAAAAGCCGGGGGATACTTACCGAAAAGTTTAAAAATAATTGTGGATAAAACTATAGGCAATGTTCCTTTTCATCCCGAAAATAAAGTAATTATTAATGAAGTTCTTTTGTCTTCTAAAATACCTCTTGACTCAAAAGAAAAAGAATTCGTTGAATTTCCAAATACAATACGATATTCACCAGTTGCATACTTTCCGCAGGCTTTTGGCATCTCAATCGGAAGATTATTTAACTTTTCATCATTAATGCTTATGTATGCGGGCAGGTTTTTTAACCTGTTCATATGGGTTTTGCTTGTCTATTTTGCCATTAAAATAATACCTATTTCAAAATATGTGCTTTTTTTATTGGCATTAATGCCAATGTCCATCTTTCTTTCAGCATCCTTGTCTGCAGATACATTTACTAACGGTATCTCGTTTCTTCTTATTGCTATATGTTTTCAGTATGCATTAGGGGAAAACAATAAGGTGGGTGCCGCCGGAATTTTTGTTTTATTTTTACTATCTTTGATACTTGCACTTACAAAACAAATATATTTTCTTCTTGCAATATTATTTTTATTAATTCCGGTAAAAAAAATCGGTAATAAAACTAAGTATTTTCTTGTTTTCACTGTATTACTGGTATTATGTTTATCCGTTATTGCAGGCTGGTATGTTCTCATAAAGGATACGATGGTCCCGTTGAAAACCGATATCTCTATTAGCGGGCAAATACTTTTTGTTTTGAATAATCCTACGGCTTTTCTCGAGGCAGCAGTTAAAACATTATCAAGTAAAAAATATATTTCTCATTTTGTCGGCCAGCTTGGATGGTTAGATACGGATATGTCGTGGTTTTTTCTATTATCATATTTTTTTATGTTGATTTTTGTATCTTTAACAGATATAAGAGAAAATATAAAACTAAGCTTAAATCACAAAGTAATAATTTTCCTGGTATTTATGCTTAATGTGTTTTTTATCTGCCTGTCACAATATATTACGTGGACGCCTGTTGGAAGGGGGAGAATCCAGGGGCTGCAAGGAAGATACTTTATATCTATTTCACTGCTTTTTTTCATGTTGTTGTATAACACAAAAATGCGAATTAGTTCTAAATGGCGTAATCCCGCAATAATCTGTTTCTCATTACTTTCTCTAATCTACACAATAATCATAATTGTTAAAAGATATTATTTGTAAACCAGTTTTTATTAACTTAATTTGCGACATTGTAGGCTGTTTCAAAGTTGTAGTTGCACGCCCTTGGCGTGCCATATATGAACAGGCCAAAGTCCTGCAATCGCATTTTTATTTAATTACTTTTTTCACTTGACAGTTATTTATTTTTTTATATAATATGCACAAATGGGCATATATGCATAAGTATAAGGAGCTTTATGGATAAATATATCGGAACTTTTAAATCACTTTCAGATAGAACGAGAATAAGGATAATACAGCTTTTATTAAAGGCAAAATGCGAGTTGTGTATATGTGAAATAATGGATACGCTTAAGCTGGCACAGTATAATGTTTCTAAGCATGTGAGGGAACTCAAAATTGCAGGACTTGTAAAGGAAAAAAAAGAAGGAAGATATGTTTTCTATTCATTAATTCAACCGAAAAGTAAGTTTCATGAAAATATACTGAAAACATTAAAATCAATATCACAAACTAATTTTAATAAAGATAGTGAACGACTGAAAAAACGTCTTAAATTGAGAAAAAACGGGAAAATAATAGTTAGTTGTCTGCAAAATAGAAAAGGATGCAAATGAAAGAGCAAAATATTTATTGATTATAACTTGTAAAGGTAAAGACGACTTTTACCGGAATGATTTATGCAGGACTATTTTAGTTAGTGTCTGTTGTCCAAAGGACACCTTTGTGGAAATAATTCTCAACATCAACATAGAGTGATGTAAAAAAATGAATATTAAAAAAATACTTTTTTTGTGTACTGGAAATTCTTGTAGAAGCCAAATGGCAGAAGGGTTGGCAAATATTTATGGCAAAAATAAAGTTCTGGCATTTAGTGCGGGCATAAATCCGACGTATGTTAATAAATATGCAATAATAACTATGGCTGAAATCGGAATAGATATTTCGAAACAAAAGTCAAAGAATGTCAAAGAATATACCGGACAGAAATTTGATTACATAATCACTCTTTGCGAAAGCGCAAGACAAGAATGTCCGTATTTTCCCGGAAACTCAATAAGATTGCACTGGGATTTAGATGATCCTGCTCAGTTTAAGGGAACAGAACAAGAGATACTATCGGGATTCCGAATGATAAGAGATAAAATAAAAGATAATGTAATTCAGCTTATTGAATCTATTTCTATAAATTAAATGGCATATTTAAATGAAATAAGGATTATTAGTGTTTTGCCCTGTGTAGCAAAACCGGGAACAATTAGATTTATATCTGAACTTGACAGGGATATATCTGAAGTGTTGCCGTATCTTAACAGTGTTTTAGAAGGAGCTATATATAATCATGACGGACATAATATAACCCTTAAAAAAGATGACAGGTTAATAGGAATTCACGGGAGACAGCTTTCCGCAGGAAAAGTAATTGACCTAAAGGATGCCGACAATCTGATAAATTGGTTCAGAGATTTAGTGAATAACACTTATAGCAAAAAGGACGCTATAAAACCTAACTATGAAAGAAGAAAAAAACTTACGGTACTTGACATTTTAAAACTTATGCCTTTGACGAATTGTAAAAAATGCGGTGAAATCACCTGTACGGCATTTGCAATAAAACTCGCAGCAGAAGAAAAGCACATAATGACTTGTGCAGATTTGTTTTCCGGAAAATTTAATGAAAAAAGGGATATATTACTAAACTTAATGAAACAATGTGGATATAAAACACTTTCAATCTTTTTAAAAGAAGATGACTAACTTAATGGTAAAAATAGTTTATGAACTAACAGAGGGAAGTCTATGAAACTTGAAATTCTTGGAACTGGCTGTCCTAAGTGTGAAAAACTAACTGAGTTAACGAGAGAATCTGTCAGGGAACTTGGGGTAACAGCAGAAATAGTAAAAGTGGATAAGATACAGGATATTATGAACTACGGTGTTATGTTAACACCTGCACTTGTAATTGATGGGGTTGTGAAAGTAGCCGGAAGAATCCCGTCAAAAGAAGAAATAAAAAACTGGATAAAAAAATAATATAACAAGAAAGACAAAAATGATATTAGTGATTGCTGCTATTGCGGGTAACCATTAAAACGAAGGAGTAATAAAATGAAATTTAAAAATAAATTATTATATATTATGTTATTGTGTTTTGTGTTAACCGGTTGTAATAAAAAAAATGAACTGTTACCAATCAATGAAACAAAAAATACTCCTGCTCAAACTGTCAGAATTGAAAACGGAACAAAAAAAACACAGATAGGCAGACCTGTTGATAAAACATCAGAAAAACAAAAAACAATGGTTACTTTTGTAGAACTGGGTTCCGTGAATTGTATCCCTTGTAAAATGATGCAACCTGTAATGAAAGAAATAACAAAAGAATACGGCAATCAGGTAAAAGTTGTGTTTTATGATGTATGGACACAAGAAGGTAGACCGTATGTGGAAAAATACAGAATAAATCTTATACCTACTCAGGTTTTTCTTGATGAAAAAGAAAAAGAGTTTTTCAGGCATGAGGGATTTTTTTCTAAAGAAGAAATACTAAAGATATTTGGAGCTCATGGTGTAAAAATCAACGTGAAATAAGGAGCTTTTATTTTTAATTGGTTACAGATATTAGTCGATTGGTTTACATATAAGGTTATTAATCTTGTTCCTGAGAACTCTATCGGGTCGGCAGTGAACTTCTTCTTCTTTGATACGATTAAAATATTTATTCTCCTTTTTATCATCATCTATTTAATTACCCTTATAAGAAGTTTTTTTCCTCCTGAGAAAACCCGAAAGATTCTCTCCGAAAAAAAAGGCAGCACTTTTATCGGTCATTTATTGGCAGGCGGGCTGGGCATAGTAACTCCGTTCTGCTCTTGTTCTGCCGTGCCGTTATTCATCGGTTTTGTCGAGGCGGGAATACCGTTGGGTGTCACTTTCACGTATCTTGTAGCAGCTCCTATGATTAACGAAGTGGCGCTGGGTCTTCTTTACAGTCTTTTCGGATTTAAAATCGCAGTGATTTACGTACTAACGGGTGAGATTATTGCAATTGTGAGCGGCATTGTTATTGGCAAATTGAATCTGGAAAAATATGTTGAAGATTATGTTTATAAAATAAAAATAGACGCTTCTGCAGTAACTTTAGAAAAAGTATTATTAAAAAACAGAGTGTCGGAATCTTATCTATTCACAGTTGATTTGATAAAATCCATTTATATTTATGTTTTAGCAGGTATAGGTATCGGCGCAGTCATGCATGGTTGGATCCCCGCTGGTGCGCTCGCAAAATATGCGGGAAAAGACAATCCGTTTGCAGTACTTATTGCAGTTGCGATTGGAGTTCCGCTTTACTCCAATGCCGCGGGAGTGATTCCTCTTGTCAGTGAATTAACGCGGGCAGGTGTCGCAATGGGAACATCGCTTGTGTTTATGATGGCAGTTACCGGGCTCAGCTTGCCTGAAATGATTCTGCTGAGAAAAGTATTAAAACCAAAACTGCTTGCTGTTTTTGTCGGTATTGTTTCCGTCGGGATTATTCTGATGGGTTATTTATTCAACATGCTTATCTGATTTTTTTGAAAAATGATAGAAAAAATATTTATTTATTTCACAAATGCTCTGCATTCCAGTCCGCATATTGCAGTTTTTTCTGCTTTTGTGTGGGGAATATTAAGTATTCTTCTTTCCCCGTGTCATCTTTCGAGTATTCCGTTGATAGTCGGTTTTATAAACGGACAAGGTAAAGTTCCTGTAAAGAGAGCTTTCTTAATATCGCTGCTGTTTTCTACCGGAATTCTTATAACAATTGCTGTAATTGGAGTATTAACCGGATTGCTTGGCAGAATGTTGGGTGATGTAGGTGTTTATGGCAATTATTTTGTAGCTGTAATATTTTTTGTAGTAGGATTATATCTGCTTGATGTGATTTCTCTTCCGTTTTTAAATAATTCAGCGCAGGTTTCTTTTTCAAAAAAGGGGTTGTTCGCAGCTTTTGTAATGGGATTGATATTCGGCATTGCCTTAGGACCTTGTACCTTTGCATTTATGGCGCCTCTGTTAGGTGTGGCGTTTTCCGTAGCAGGTAAAAATATTGCATTTGCGGTATCACTTGTTTTCGCATATGCGATTGGTCATATATCAGTAATAGTTTTTGCAGGAACATTTACAGGGGTTGTTCAAAAATATCTGGATTGGAACGAAAAATCTAAAGGCACAATAATAATAAAGAAAATTTGCGGTATACTTGTCGTTTTAGCAGGAATTTATATTTTTTTGCAGAAAACCTTTTAATTTATCAAATACATGAATGCAAAATAAATACCCCCTTGACAGTTTTGCAGAACAAAACTAGGGGGGTAGCCCACACTTTTGGAGGCAGCGATGACAGAAGGGATTATAAAACGGATTTCATTTTTAGACAGGTATTTGACATTATGGATATTTTTAGCAATGGGTATCGGTGTTTTTTCAGGATATCTTTATCCGAATATTGTTAGTTTCTGGGATAAATTTCAGGTTGGAACAACAAACATCCCAATAGCAATAGGTCTTATCCTTATGATGTATCCGCCTTTGGCAAAGGTGAAATATGAAGAGCTTGGTGATGTTTTCAAGGATGTCAAAATTCTTATACTCTCACTTGTTCAAAACTGGCTCATAGGCCCGGTTTTAATGTTTCTTCTGGCGATAATATTTTTAAGAAATTACCCGGAATATATGGTCGGACTTATTATGATTGGTCTTGCAAGATGTATTGCAATGGTAATTGTCTGGAATGATTTAGCTTGCGGGGACACAGAATATTGTGCCGGACTGGTTGCTTTTAACTCAATTTTTCAGGTCCTGTTTTTTTCCGTTTATGCTTATGTTTTTGTAACAATTTTGCCGGGTTGGTTCGGACTTAAAGGTGCAGTTGTAAATATAACTATCGGGCAGATAGCAAAAAGTGTTTTTATCTATCTCGGTATTCCGTTTTTAGCAGGAATAATAACCCGTTTCAGATTGCTCAAAATCAAAAGTAAAGAGTGGTACCATGCGGAATTTATTCCAAGGATAAGCCCGATAACGCTTATTGCACTTCTTTTTACAATAGTCGTAATGTTTTCACTTAAAGGAGAATATATTGTAAAAATACCCATGGATGTTTTAAGGATTGCCATTCCGCTTTTGCTCTATTTTGTAATTATGTTTCTGGTCTCGTTTTACATGGGAAACAAGATTGGTGCAGGTTACTGTAAAACTGCAACCCTTTCTTTTACTGCCGCAAGCAACAATTTTGAACTGGCGATAGCAGTTTCTATTGCTGTTTTTGGAATAAATTCAGGTGTTGCTTTTACCGCAATAATTGGTCCTTTGGTAGAAGTCCCTGTTCTAATTACCTTAGTAAATTTAGCTTTGTATTTTAAAAAGAAATATTTTCTACCGGCAAAATCTTGATTTATAGAAAATATTAAGTAAAATCGTTATTATTATGACAGAAGAAATTTACAAGAAAGGCGATTATTTAAAAAATAATCCGACATGGCATATCGAGGATTCACCCTGGAAAGCCGGACAAATAATTAAAATCTTAGAGAAAAACTGCATTCAACCAAACACAATCTGTGAAGTAGGCTGTGGTGCCGGTGAAATACTTAATCAACTGTATTCTCAGATGCCTACAAATATAACTTTTTCAGGTTATGAAATATCACCGCAAGCGTTTGAGTTATGCCAGCAGAGGAAAAAAGACAGGCTTCAGTTTTTATTAAAAGATATATTCCAGGACAATAATGCTTTTTTTGATTTAATTTTAGCTATTGATGTGTTTGAACATATAGAAGATTATTTTGGCTTTTTAAGAAATTTGCGTAAAAAAGGTCAATATAAAATATTTCATATTCCGTTGAACCTGTCTGTTCAATCTGTTTTTAGAAGCTTCCCGATAATGAGGGAGCGGCAAAAAGTGGGGCATATCCACTATTTTACAAAAGAAACAGCATTAGCCACATTAGCAGATACCGGTTATGAAATACTTGATTATTTTTATACTGCCTGTTCTATTGATTTACCTGCCACCTCGTTTAAGTCAGCATTAGCAAGATTACCGCGTAAAATGATGTATAAATTAAATAAAGACATAGCAGTCAGGCTATTAGGTGGATATTCCCTGATGGTACTAACAAAGTAGGTAATAACCTTCATCATAATTTCTTCCTAATTCCCCGTGTTTGTTTAAATGCTGTTGCCAAAGTCATTGCGAGGGCAAAGCCCGTGGCAATCTATACGTAAAAACTACGAGATTGCTTCATTTCATTCGCAATGACACCAACAAAAACTGAATTTGATTTGGCTAACAGTCTCTTTACAAAATGAAATATTTTTCAAAACCTACAATCTCTGATTATACCGATTAAAAACAAGAATACACGAATTAAGACCTGCTGGTAATCTGTGTAATCGTTTCTCGTAATTCCTGCCCCGATGTAACATCGGGGTGAATGTAATCAAGACCGTTTAAACTTTTTAAACGGTCTAAAAATAAAAAATTCTCATAATCCATATTTCACTTGACAAATATATTTTTTTATATATAATTTCTAAAAGATGGTAAAAGAACATACCAATCTGGTAATAAAAGACAGTTAATACAAAATAGGAGTATTAAATCATGCAATTAAAAAATTTGGAAATCTTCGGCTTTAAATCATTTGCCGATAAGACAACTCTTGGATTTGGCGGAGGTATTACAGCTATCGTAGGACCTAACGGGTGTGGAAAAACAAACATTACAGATGCGATAAAATGGGTGCTAGGAGAACAATCGGCAAAATCATTACGTGGCACAAAAATGGAAGATATAATATTTAACGGCACTACAACAAGAAAGGCGACATCACTCAGCGAAATAACTCTTATGTTTGACAATTCCAAGAACGTTCTTCCTATTGATTATTCGGAAGTGAGCGTAACCCGCCGTCTTTATCGTTCCGGTGAATCCGAATATCTGTTAAACAAGGTGCCTGTCCGGCTTAAAGATATAAGAAATTTGTTTTTAGATACCGGAGTTGGTACTGATTCATATTCAATAATGGAACAAGGAAAAATTGATTTTGTATTACAATCTAAACCTGAAGAAAGAAGGTTTTTATTTGAAGAAGTAGCCGGAGTATCAAAATATAAATCAAAGAGGGAAGAAGCACTCAGGAAACTTGAGAAAGTCGGTCAGGATATGCTGCGTCTTAATGATATCCTGGTAGAACTCGAATCACAAAAAAGCAAACTTGACACACAGGCAAGGAAAGCAAAACAATATCAGAAATATCTCGATGAACTTAAAAATTACGAAGTCAATTCACTTGTTAAGAAGTATCTTGAGGCTAAGAATACAAATGCCGCAAAACAAAAAGAATTAGAAGCTGTAAACGAAAAACAATCGCAGGTATCAATGGAAATAGACAAGATAGATGCAAAATATTCCGAGTTAAAGCTGACTTTGGCATCTAAAGAAGACGAGCTTATCTTAAAACGGACTGAAGCGGGAAAGGTGGATTCCACAATCCAGATATTGAGAGAGAGGATTTTAGCTGCAGAAGCAGGTAAATCTGATTTTCTAAAACGCAATGAAGAATCACATGCTGAAATAAAGCAAGGTAAGAGTGATTTGGAAAATTACAAAAAAGAACAAGAAGAAGTAACCAAAAATTTAGCGGAATATGAAAAGGTAATTTCTTCTTTCAAAGAAACACTTTCAAAAAAGACAGAAGAAAAAAACAATCTTGAAGCAGAAACGTTGAAACTAACCGGTGAAATTGATAATGTCCGTCAGGAAATATTTAATATAGCAAAAGGAATATCTGATTTACATAACAAGAAATCCTCAAATGCTCATTTTCTTAAGGATATAGAACAGCGTGTTGAAAAAATACGTGTTCAGAAAGAGCAGTTGTTGATACAGAAGACTGAAAAAGAAGGAATCTTCAAAGGATTAAAAGAAAAGGTCGCTGAAACTGAGAGATTATTGGATGCGAAAACAAAAGAAATAAGTGAACAAAATGCAAGAAAAGAACAATTAAAACAGACATTTGATAAACTCCAGAGTGAACTTTTTGAAAAGAAAAATAGTTCTGTTCAGCTTGGCGTGCAGTTAAAAACAGTTATCAACAGTTCTAATTACGAATTAATTTCCAAAATAAAAGAAGTATTCGGGGATAAAATTAAGGGAACAGTAAGTGATGTTATTTCAGTGAAACCGGAAGATATTCCGTTTGTCCAGTCGGTACTTGGCGAAAAAAGCGATTATCTTATCTGCGACACCCAGAATACGGCATTAGAAGTAATAAACTGGTTAAAAAATGAAAATCAAGGCTGGGCTTCATTTTTGATATTATCCGATATTGAAAAAATGAATATTTCTTATCCCAGTGCTTTCACCGGTAAATTACTTACTGATTTTATAGAGTTTAAAGACCCTAAATATAAAAAGGTGATAGAGTTCCTTTTAAGCAATGCTACTATTCAGGATGAGATAATTTATACCCCCGGAATAGTCCAGGGCGGAAAGAAAGAAATATTGAAAAAAGGCGGTATAGAAATAACTAATGAAATCGAACATCTGAAAAAAGAAATATTAAACGTTAATGAAGATGTATCAAAGTCAGAAAAAGTAATCAATGATTTACAACAAGAAATTTCAAATCTTGATGTAACATTGAAAAGTAATGTTGATTTGGTGGAAACATATAAAAATGATTTATTCACAACGACAAAGGACTTATCGATAACAGACGAATCATTAAAGACAACCAATAACTTCTTAGAAGTTCTTTCTACGGAATTTGATGATTTTCAGAAACAGAAAGCAGGGATGGAGCAAAACACAATAGAAGTAAATAACCTGCTTGATGAAAAAGCTAATGTTGAGAAAGCAGTTAAAGAAAGATTATCTAAGATGACAGAGCAAATCCAGAAATATCAGGAAGAACTCAGAAAGGTTTCAAATGAAACTACCGATATGACAGTTGACTTTTCTGTTAAAAATTCACAAGTGCAACATCTAAAAGAAAAAGCAGAAGATATTTCCAATAAGATTAATTTTACAAATTTTGAAGTTGAAAAAGCCGAAAAATGGCTTGTTAACTCAAATGAAAAATTAGCGGAATTTGAAAAAACCATAAAAGATTCATCTGAAGAAATCAATAAGATTGTTGTTTCAAAAGACACAATGGACGATGTCCTCAGAAAAATTGAAAAAGAACGGGACGATATAAAAACCTCCATATTAGACATTGAAAACGAATTGAAAAATTTAAGGTTTCAACAGCAAAAAATCCAGGATGAAGTCAGAAGCGTTGAACGTCACGTGTCGGGAACATCATCTGAAATAAGACAAATTGAAGCCCGTGTCAAAGAAGAAAAAGGAATAGAAATACAAGATGCCATAAACGCTTATCAGGAAATAGCGATTTCTCCGGAAGAACTGGAACGGCTTAAAAAAAGAATTGAATCGCTCGGCACAGTAAATCTTGCAGCACCTGAGGAATATGAACAGCTTGAACAACGGTATAATTTCCTTTCAAAACAAAAAGAAGACCTGGAAAAAGCAAGAACAGACCTTCACGATACTATAAACAAAATAAACCTGATGACACGCCAGTATTTCCAGAAAACGTTTACAATAGTCCAGGAAAATTTCAGAAATATATTTAAACAGCTTTTTGAAGGCGGCGAAGCAGACCTGATTTTAACAGATGAGGGTAATTTACTTGAAACAGGAGTTGATATCATTGCACAACCGCCGGGAAAAAAGTTACAACATATCTCTCTGCTTTCAGGCGGTGAAAGAACACTTACAGCAATTGCAATCCTGTTTGCATTATATCTTGTAAAACCGGCGCCGTTCTGTATCCTTGATGAAATAGACGGTCAGCTTGATGAAGCAAATGTTTTGCGATTTACAAGAATGCTGAAAGAATTTGCAAAGAATTCTCAGTTTTTTGTTATAACCCATAATAAACGCACAATGGAGTCGGCAAATGTTCTTTATGGCGTAACTATGGAAGAGTTGGGAATTTCCAAAATAATATCTGTTCAGCTTGAAGGAGACCGGGAGCCGGTTCTCAGTACCGTTAGTACCAACGCATAATGCAGTCAATAAAAATACTGTCAATAAGAGTTGACAGAGTCACCTTTGACGAAACGCTTCCTCTAATACATACTTTCCTAACCGATGGTAGCCAGCATCAGCTAATAACAGCAAACCCGTTAATGCTTTTAGAAGCCCAAAAAGACAGTGCTCTAAAAAATGTCTTTGATAAAGCGTCGCTTGTCCTACCTGAAAGTTCAGGTATATTCTGGGCATCCAAATTTTCAAACACCCCATTAAAAGAAAAAATCCCCGGCATAGATTTTATGAATTTTCTTCTGAATTACGCACAAGCAAACAACCATTCAGTTTTCTTCCTCGGTGCAAAAGAAGAAGTTATAACAAAAGCTGTTCAAAATATAAAAGAAAAGTTCCCTGAGCTGAAAATAGCAGGATATAATAACGGATACTTTTCAGACAAAGAAGAATCGATAATTTCAAAAATAAAAACATCAAAAGCAGATATCCTTTTCGTCGGTCTGAACATCCCATTCCAGGAAAAATGGATTAATAAAAATCTGAAATCACTCGGTGCAAAGATTGCAGTAGGTGTCGGAGGCAGTTATGACGTATTCTCCGGCAATTTAAAACGCGCACCAATCTGGATGATAAAATTACAAATAGAATGGCTATTCCGTCTAATCCAACAACCCTGGCGAATCACAAGAATCCTAAAACTCTCAGTTTTCATTATAAAAGTAATCAATGAAAAGCTAAGTAATATCTCCTCAATATTTTCTTCTCCCCAAAGGGGAGAAGATGAAAGATGAGGGGGGACTACAAGACTTTTTAAGTCATGTTTTAGAATAACACCTCTACTTTGTCATGCTGAACTCGTTTCAGCATCTATTTATTTACATATAGGAATTTCAATTTTTGTAGTTGCACGCCCTTGGCGTGCTTAACTTGAATGTATTTGTTTTTAGTTAAAACATTTTAATTGAATATTGCGCAAAAAGTAGTAATATATAATTGTAGTAAGTCATTGGTTATGGATTTGCATGATTATTTAAGGTTTGAACAAAAGTTGTTCAAAAAATGATTAAAAGCATAGGTAAACACAAAATGAATATAATAGGTAAAATAACAGGTATAAAATATAAAATAGTTCTATCCGAGAACTTGAAGAAAGTTGACATCAAAAATTTTGATATCAACGAAGCACCGTCATCTTGTCTCATTACAGATAACAAACATTGTTTTGCTATCTCAAAATGGGTTTCACCAAAACGCACACGTTCATATCCATTTGAACGTGTTTTTAATACTCTACACATTTCAAAAAAAATTACGGTCATACCAATTGTAAAAGACGAAGGAGCAAAAGGAGACAGAGATTTTATACAGTGGGACACTGTTTCTTTAATGTCATTGTTAGACGTGTTTGTAATTTTTGCTTATTATACAAAAGCAGAAAAAGCAGACCAAAAAATAACCAACCAACAATTTGACAATAAATATGTCATTTCTAAAATCAAAGAAATTGAACAATATCATAGTTCGGCATTGCATTGGAATTTAAACGAACTCAATACTAACTTACATAACGTTATTAATAAAGTAAAATCTTTCTACACTAAAATTGAAAAATCAACAGGCGTAAAACTTCACGGTTCAAGAGGTTTGGGGAATTTTAAAAATAAGATTGGAAAAGATGTTTCATTGTTTATGGCATTTTCAAGAGGAAAAGCAGAAAAAGCACAATCAAGAGAATTTGTAACACTTCAACCCAAAGAAAGCTTATCAACACTCACAAAAGCAAAAATTACAATAACAAACTATTTAGGTGGACAGTACTTTTGGACTGTTGATGAGATACTAATTACGAAGAAAAAAGTAAGTTTATTAGAAGGAAAACATAGTAAAAATGCAATACTTCCTAGTATAGGTGACATCAAAGACGGTTTGCTGAAAATGATTTTGTATTGCAATCTAACTGATGTAACAGCAAACGGAACAAAAATTGAAAGTGAAGCAGGACTATGTTTGACATCTTCAAAACTTAAAGGAACCATTTCATCTAATAGCACAAAAACTGAGCTGACTAAATTCTTCAAGGTTAATAATCTTTCAAAAACTCAAATTCTTCTTATCGAAGCGGTAATAAAAGAAGCTAAACAAAATAAATTTATTATTAAAATACAACACTCAAAATGATAAAAAGTCCATTAAGATATCCGGGAGGAAAAAGCAGAGCAGTTGAGTTAATATCAACTCTTTTGCCGGCATTTGATGAATTTAGAGAACCATTTTTAGGTGGTGGTTCTATTTTTATTTATGTCAAACAACGATTTCCAAATAAAAAGTTTTGGATTAACGACCTCTATTTAGAACTTTTTAAGTTTTGGGAAATGGCCCAAAAAGATGTAGATGTTTTAATTGACAAAGTTTATGAATGGCGGAATAAATATCCTGTTGGGAAAGAATTGCATAAATTTTTAAATAAAAACATAGAAGGATTTAACGATTTGGAAAGAGCAGCAGCTTTTTTTATTTACAATCGAATAACATTTTCAGGAACAAGTTTAAGCGGTGGTTTCAGTGAAGGAGCGTTTACGGGACGTTTTACCAAAAGTAGTATTCAGCGACTTAACCAATTTGCCAAAGTAATTAACGGTTCAACTATCACTAATCTTGACTATGAAGAATTAGTTAAAAAAGATGGGGAAAATGTTTTTATTTTTCTTGACCCACCTTATTTTTCAGCGACAAAATCTGCACTATACGGAAAGAATGGAAACATGCATAAATCATTTGATCATAAGAGATTTGCAGAAACAATGCGTAACTGCAAACATAAATGGCTCATAACTTATGATGATAGTAAATATATCAGGGAGTTATTCTCCTTTGCTAACATAATCCCTTGGAACTTAACCTATGGAATGAGAAACGTAACCAAAGGTTCTGACAAAAAAGGGAAAGAACTTTTCATCTCAAACTATTTGAAACAATTACCCGAAGAACAACAGATGACTTTATTTGAACCAAAAGTAAAGTATCAAGCAAAGCGAGAAGCACATCACATAACAGCACATAGAAAGAAGAGAAACCCATTACATAAAAAGTAGTAATATATAATTATAATTTTGTCTGATTACTCAAGTTTAAAATGGAAATAGATAATAATAAAACTTTAATCCATAAGTAGAGATGTTAGTTAAATCGGAACTGTCGTATATTTAATAATATGAGAAGTAAGGAGGAATAATGTTTTTAAAATCATTAGAGTTCAGTCAATTTATTGGAAAGCCTGCCGAATGGTCTTTAGAGAAATTAATGCTTAATAAAATAAATTTAATTGTTGGTAAAAATGCAACGGGTAAAACTAAAACACTTAACGTCATCAATAATCTTTCACGTTTAATTACAGGAGAAATTAAACCAACTTATGATTCTGCGAATTTTAAATTAATTTATGATAAAGATAGGAAAAACATAGAATATACACTTATTATTGAAAATAAGAAGGTAAATACTGAAAAACTGAGAATTGATAGTAGATTATTATTAAATAGAGAAGAAAAAGGGGAAAGCAAAATATTTGCTGAGCAGCTCCATAAATTTATGAAATTTCAAGCACCTACTAATGAATTAGCTTGTGTTGTTAGAAGAGACACATTACAACATCCATTTTTTGATGATATATATCAATGGGGGAAAACTACGTTTCATTATTTATTTGGCACCCAACTAGGAAAGGATATTTTTGATGCTTCGTTAAAAGATGAAAACATTAAAGCAGAAATTAATTTAAAAGATACACATAGAGTTGTTAGTATTTTTAAACAAGGATTAGGAAAATATAGAGATAAATATAAAAAATCCATAGTTAATGACATGAATGAAATTGGTTATAAAATTGATGACATTAAAGTTAATCAGATAAACAGTATTAAATTGCAAGGGGCAGGTTTAATTGGACTAATTGTTAAAGAATCGGATATTTCAGTAGATACAGAGCAGAATCAGATATCGCAAGGTATGTTTAGAGCGCTTTCTCTTTTAATACAGTTAAATTATTCTAAATTAGAAACTAAGCCTAGTTGTATTCTTATTGATGATATAGGTGAAGGATTGGATTATGAAAGAGCTTCAACATTAATAAAAATTCTTATAGATAAAGCAAAATCTTCTTCTGTTCAACTAATTATGTCAACAAATGATAGATTTGTAATGAATAATGTGCCTCTTAAATATTGGTGTCTAATTCAAAGAAAAGGTCAATTGTGTAAAGTCTACAACTATCAAAATTCAAAAAAAATATTTGATGAGTTTTCATATACTGGCCTTAATAATTTTGATTTTTTGTCAACTGAATTTTATTCAAAAGGAAGTAACAAAAAATGAAAAAAATGGCAATTTTCGTAGAAGGACAAACTGAACAATTGTTTGTTGCTAAATTATTACGTGAAGTTGCTGGAGAAAACAACATAATAATAAAAGAGATGGAAGAAACAATAAGTTCTAAAGGATATCGCTCGTTTACTATTATTAATGCATCATCAAGGAAAGTAAATAATGCTAAATTTTATGTTATAATTTATAATAGTAGTGGAGATTCTAAAGTGCAATCGGATATTAGAGACAATTATGACTCTTTAGTAAATAAAGGTCATGAAAAAATAGTAGGATTAAGAGATGTGTATCCAACAAAACGTATTAATTTACCTGAGTTACAAAAGTATTTAAACTATAAGGTAAAAACTAAGCCTATAAAAGTAGATATAATATTAGCAATAATGGAAATTGAAGCTTGGTTTCTAGCAGAAACTACACATTTCCAGAAAATTGATACTACTCTTTCATTGAAAAAAATATTAAATTGTATAAACTTTGACCCAACAATACAGAATGTAGAAGATAGAGATAAACCATCAGATGATTTACACAATATATATCATACAGTTGGTTTTGCGTATACAAAGAAAAAAAACAATTGTGTTAGAACAATTAATGCACTTGACTATAATCAAATATATTTATCTTTAAAAAATAAAGTTATGAATCTGGGTAAACTCATTGAAATAATTGACTCTTTTTTAGCAAGTTAGGGAACATATGGCGGGTTAGAGTCAGTATTTAATTGGTTGACTTATGCCGAGGTAGTAAAACGTAGCATATCGGAGTTTAAACAATGCCTTTTACATTACAAATTGGGGAACAGGCACCTGATTTTGACTTATCTGCCACAGATGGTAGGAATTATCAGCTATCGGATTTTGTTGATGCGAATGTTCTTGTTGTGTTTTTCACTTGTAATCATTGTCCTTATGTAACCGGGTCGGATGAGGTTACCAGAAAAACTGCTGAGAAATATAAGGGGAAAGGGGTCGTGTTTGTCGGTATAAATTCAAACAGTGAGCAAGTACATACGGAAGATGATTTTTTTACTATGGTTGAGCGGATGAAACAAAATAAGTTTCCCTGGGTTTATCTTCGGGATAAATCACAGAGTGTTGCAAAGGCATACGGAGCGTTACGGACACCTCACTTTTATGTTTTTAACAAAGAAAGAGAATTAGTATATACCGGCAGGGGCGTTGATAATCCGAGAGAAACCGGCAAAATGACTGCCAATAATCTTGAAGAAGCTCTTGAAGAAGTTACTTCAGGAAAACCCGTGAGTATTACCAAAACAAATCCAATAGGTTGTAATGTCAAATGGGTAGGTCAGGAAGCCCACTGGATGCCCCCCGAAGCTTGTGATTTAATTTAGGTTTGATTTTTCTTAAAATATTTTGTAGAATATATTATTAACAAAAATGACGAGCATAGGCTTAACCGCGTTTTCAAATTAGTTCCTCATTGAAAACGTGTCCTTCTTACCCGTTAAAAAAATACAAAAATGGATATACCTCACTCGTGGGTGCAATTTGACCCGCTATCGTTACTATTTATTGCTTTAATTCTAATTGTATCGCTGCCATCGCTCATATATTCAATAGGATATATGCGTGGAAGGTATAATGCCGCTACTTTGCGCTATGGATGGGTGTTATCTATTGGGTTTATCCTTTCAATGCTCCTTGTTGTTGTTTCCTCAAACATACTTCTTTTTCTGGTTGCATGGGAGTTGATGTCGCTCATTTCGTTTTTTCTTGTAATTTTTGATTTTGAAAAAGAAAAGTCAGTAAAAGCTGGAATAATTTATATTGTAATGACACATATCGGGACAGCGTTTCTGATATTAGGATTTGTTTATTCCTATCATATTTGCGGCAGTATGGATATATCTTCTATAAAGGCGGTATTAACAACTGCGCCCGCTACTCTAAAAAACACCCTATTTATTCTATTTATCATAGGCTTCTTAACCAAAGCAGGTGCGGTGCCGATGCATCTGTGGCTTCCTTACGCCCATCCGCAAGCACCAAGTCATATATCAAGCATAATGTCCGGAATAATGATAAAAATGGGGATATACGGAATCCTGCGGTTTGTTATTATAATGCTCGGACAGGGACCGGCGTGGTGGGGATATACAATAATAATATTTGCGATTGTTTCCTGTCTTGTGGGCGTAATCTATGCTCTGATGGAGCATGATTTGAAACGGCTTCTTGCGTATCACAGTGTTGAAAATATAGGAATTATTCTTTTGGGAATCGGTGTTTCAATGATATTTCTTAATCAGGGGTCTGGTGTCGTATCAGTTTTGGCGTTATCTGCAGCGATTTACCATCTCATTAACCACGCAGTATTTAAAAGTTTGCTTTTCTTAGGGGCTGGCAGTATCCAAAGAGCGACGGGTTTGCTGAATATTGAAAAACTTGGTGGGCTTATCAAGAAAATGCCTGTTACAGCAGTCTGTTTCCTGATTGGTGCTCTGGGAATTTCTGCGGTGCCGCCTTTAAATGGTTTTGTAAGTGAATGGCTCACTTTTCAGTCGTTTTTCATCGCTGCTATTAGCAGTTCCGGGACTAATAAGATATTTTTTGGACTATGTACCGGGGCTCTGGCTCTTACAAGCGGGCTTGCAGCGGCATGTTTCGTGAAAGCTTTCGGTATAAGTTTTCTTGCAATGCCCAGGAGTCAAAAAGCAGCTGAAGCAAAAGAAGTTTCTGCTACAATGACCGGTCCTATGCTCTTTCTTTCGTTTTTGGTGGTAGTGCTTGGACTTGGTTTTGCTCCGGTTTTAAAATACCTTGTAAAAATATCCGGAAATGTTTTATCTATTGATGTTTCACAAATGACTTTCGGTTTAACCAATTTTTCTTTATCATTTACACCATCCAATGGCTCGCATATTTCTGTCCCGCTTTTATTGGCGTTTTTGATTTGTGTGGGGGCATTAACATATTTTGCTGTAATTATTCTGGCAGGGAAACGAAAGATATCTTTTGGCAGAACATGGGATTGCGGTTACTATAATTTAGGTCCAAAAACAGAATACAGTGCAACCGGGTTTTCTAAACCTTTCCGTATAGCATTCAGCTTCTTTTTACAGCCGTATATTAAAACAAAAAAAACAATGGATTCTGTCTATCACCTGCATACCCAGCAATATGAGCTTTTCACCACACCGGTTATTAAGAACTATTTGTATGGTAACCTGTTAAAAGCTATTTTATTTTTTGCAAAAAGGTTCAGGCGTTTACAGGCAGGAAGCATTCATCTTTATATCGCATATATTTTTATAGCAATAGTAGGACTTATTGTTTTTATGAGTCACTTTTAATTATGAAGATAACATTATTTGTTTTGCAAATTGTTGTTTTAATTATTATAGCACCGCTTGTTAGCGGGATTATAAGAAAAATAAAAAATAACTTCCGGATGCGTCAAGGTCCTGGCATATTTCAGCCGTATTTTAACATTATCAAACTTTTTGGAAAAGAAGAAATTGTTTCGGAACACACATCGTGGATATTTTCTTTCACACCTTACATAGTTTTAGCGTCATTGCTAACTGCTCTAATGCTTGTTCCCGGTATTTTTCCGGGAATATCTTTAAATCACGTAGGAGATTTTTTTGCTTTGATTTTTCTTTTGTCGCTTGGCAGGTTTTTTCTTGCACTTTCCGGGCTGGATGCAGGAAGTTCTTTCGGCGGTATGGGTTCTTCACGAGAGATGTTCATCTCGGCACTTACTGAGCCCGCATTTTTTGTTGCTGTGTTTGCTTTATGTCTTGGAACAGGTACTACCGATTTAAACGTTTTAAGCACGGAATTTTCTTTTAATCTTTCGCATTTAGTTGCAGGGGCTGCTCTTTTTATGGTAACTATAGTAGAGACATCTCGCATACCTATTGATAATCAGGAAACCCATCTTGAACTTACTATGGTCCATGAAGCTATGATTTTGGAATATTCAGGAAGGTCTCTTGCATTGATAGAACTTGCAGCCCAAATCAAACAAATTATCTTTTTTTCACTTCTTTCAATAGTTATTTTTCCGGTTTTCCAATTGACCGATTTCAGTATGTCTTCAATTTTAGTTTATTCAGGAATATTTATTTCCAAAATACTTTTAATTTCTTTTGTTGTTGCAGTAATTGAAGTTACAGTAGCAAAGATGCGTCTTTTCCGTGTCCCTGATTTTACGACATTCGCATTTGTCCTTTCAGGTACTGCACTTGTGTTAGTGGTATTGGGATTATAAAATGAATTTTTTTATTTTCGGTATTTTTGTAATGACGTTTTTAATGGTTATCGCAAAACGAATGACTGCTCTTATTACGGGTTTTTGTTTGCAGTCCTTTTTTCTTTTCGGGTGCGTTCTTTTTATTGCATACAGGTCTGCTGATAACGGAATGTACGTTCTTGCAGGATTAATCTTTACGCTTAAAGTTATAGCAATTCCTTTGTTTCTGCGCTGGGTAATTAAGAAAATAAACACAAACGAAGACCTTGGTCTTCTGGTAAATCCGGTTCTTTCGCTTTTTTTGGTAATTATATTGACTGTATTATCGTATTATTTTGCAAAAGAAATTGTTGTTTTAAAAGAAAATCTTGTTATTACTTCGTTTGCAGTTTCGCTTTCTGTTACGTTTACAGGTTTGTTTATTATGGTAACGCGCCGCAAAGCGGTAGCTCAAATTGTCGGTCTTCTTTTAATGGAAAACGGAGTTTTTCTTACTGCAACCACATTATGCGGGGGTATGCCGTTTTTAATGGAAATAGCAGTTTTCTTTGACATTTTTATAATTGTTGTGATACTTGGTATATTTGTTTATCGCATAAACGAACTCTTTACTCATATTGATGTAAATAAATTAACAAAGCTCAGGGGATAGGATTTAATGGAAATATATTTGATACTAATCATTCCGGTTGTTCTTGCAATAATATCTGCATTAGTGGAGAAGCCGGTGATAGCAGGCACCATAACTACAATTGGCTACGGTGTGGAACTGTTAATTTCGTTTTGTTTTGCTAACAAGATTCTTGCCGTAAAACATTTTTCAGAAGCAATATTTTATGCCGATGCTCTCAGCGCTTTCTTTATCTTGACAGTATCGCTTATAACTTTTGCTTCTGCACTTTATTCAATATCGTTTATAGAGAAAGATGTTCAAAACAAAAAGTTTCCTGAGTCGCAATCAAAAATATATTATCTTTTATTTAACCTGTTCACTTTTTCAATGTATCTTGTAACGCTTGTTAATAATCTCGGGTTTGTCTGGATTGCTATAGAAATGACGACTCTTGCTTCAGCGTTTCTTGTCGGCTTCTACAATAGTAAACATTCGGTTGAAGCCGCATGGAAATACATTATTATTTGTTCGGTTGGTATAACACTTGCTCTTTTGGGTACAATATTGTTTTACTATACGGTTTCCCATGATGGGGGAATTAAAAGTCTTAACTGGACAGATTTTATTTCCGTTGCATCAAAACTTGACGGACATATAATCAAAATCGCGTTTCTTTTCATACTTGTCGGTTATGGTACCAAGGCAGGTCTTGCCCCGATGCATACATGGCTTCCGGATGCGCACAGCCAGGCAGTTACGCCGATAAGTGCGCTTTTATCAGGAGTTTTACTTAAAACGTCCGTCTATGCTATTATGCGGTTTGCCATAGTTACAAATAAAGCAATTGGTTCAGGTTACACCTCACATTTATTTGTTTTTTTCGGTCTTATTTCTATAACTGTTGCCGCAGTATTTGTTCTTGTACAGAAAGATTTGAAACGGCTTCTTGCATACAGTAGTGTTGAACATATCGGAATTATCGTTCTTGGACTGGGTTTCGGCGGACCAATAGGTTGTTATGGAGCACTGCTACATACATTTAATCACGCAGCGACAAAAGCGGTTATGTTTTTTGGCGCAGGTGAAATAATTGAAAAATATAACACCCACAATATGCGTAAAATCAAAGGTGCGGTAAAGGCGATTCCTTTTGCCGGAGTTTTTACGATTATAACAGCATTCGCTCTTAGTGGTATGCCGCCGTTTTCGGTATTTTTTAGTGAAATGGCAGTTTTATATGCAGGGTTTGTAAAAGGAAGTTATATGGCAAGTGTTGTGTATATATTCGTTTTAGCAGTAGTTTTTTACGGACTTGTAGAACATATTGCCGGAATAAGTTTTGGTAAGAAACCCGAAGATATGATTGCATCAAAAGACCCTTCGATTACAAAAGCAGCATTCATTTTTCTTTTTGTTTTTGTATGTGTCTCGGGGTTTTTATTCCCGGGATTTTTTAATTCTTTATTAAAAGCAGCGTCAGGGATACTGCTCGGAAACATATAGCGGGGAAATTATGAATTATATAAAAATATTTGATGATATTGAAGAAAAGTATAATTTAAAACCTTTGAGTTTGAGAATTGAGGAAAAGGAGCCGGATGAAATATATGCTCGGGTGGGAGCGGGTGACTTTAAGCCAATGTGTCTTGCAATGCATAAATATCTGCATTCACCTGTGATGTCATTTTTTGCAGTTGATGAAAGGAAAGAAAAAGGTGTTTTTGGATTATTGTGTGCTTTTCAATCAATTGAATTTAAAAAATGGGTTTTTATTACAACGGAAGTTCCAAAAGACAACGCGGAATTTGAATCGCTATCAAAAGATATTTATTCCGCTGCACTTTTTGAGCGGGAAATATATGAAATGTTCGGTATTGTGCCAAAAAACAGTCCTGATACAAGACGGCTTAAACTTCATGAAGAGGTCTGGCCTCAAGGTAATTTTCCTCTTAGGAAAGATTTTGATTCTAAAAAAATAAAAGATTCCCCGAAATCTGAACATAAATTGAAAGAAGTTGAAGGGGACGGCGTTTTTGAGGTTGCTGTAGGTCCTGTGCATGCAGGGCTAATCGCGCCCGGTCATTTCAGGTTTAGTGTTGCCGGTGAGCCGGTAATAAATCTTGAGATACATCTTGGGTTTACCCATCGTGGAGTTGAAAAGATTTTTGAAAATCTAAGCTTAAACGAAGCAGTTTCTTTAAGCGAGTGTGTTTCGGGTGATTCAGCATTTGCCCATAGCTGGGCTTTTTGTAATTCAATTGAGAAAATATTAAAAATTAATGTCCCTGAAAATATTCAATATGTCCGGGCGGTCTTACTTGAATTAGAACGTATGTATAATCATGTGAACGATATAGGCGGTATTGCTGTTGATGTCGGGTTTTCTTTTCCGTCAGCGTTCGCTTCTTTGATGAAAGAAAGTATTTTAGATTTGAACGAAAAATTAACAGAGTCGCGGTATTTGAAAAATGTTAACGCTATTGGCGGAGTTTTATGCGATTTTAATGATGATAAAAAACAAGTTTTAATTCAAAATCTTGAAATGCTTCAAAAAGATTTAAACGAACTTAAGAAAATGATTCTTTCAAACGTCTCATTTATGGACAGGGCGGATTCTACCGGAATTTTAAGAAAAAACATTGCTGAAGATTTGGGCGTGCTGGGACCGGCAGGTCGCGCATCTGGCATTGATAAAGATTTAAGAAAAGATTTTCATGGGATATACGATAAAGTTAAGTTTAATAGTATACACTGTTTGTCCGGAGATGTTTCAGCACGTCTGAAAATCCGGTTCGATGAATTTGAAGAGTCAATTAAGATAGTGAAACAGTTCTTAGATATGATTAAACCGTTTGAATCGAAGAAAGAGCAGCTTCCAAAAATTAAAGAAGGTTATGCGCTCGGATGTGCAGAAGGATGGCGGGGACCGGTGTTGTATTGGGTTAAAATTGACGCAGAAGGTCATATAGTCAGATGTAAAATTGTTGACCCGTCATTCAGGAATTGGGAAGGTCTTGCGTTTGCAATGCCGGGAAACATCGTTCCTGATTTTCCTCTTTGCAATAAAAGCTTTGACTTTTCATATTCTGGGAATGATTTATAAGACTCTGATTACGCAGATTAGAAAGTAGATTACACAGATTATGGAAAACAGAGAAATAATATACTGTTGTTATAAAGTTCATTTTGCTAACAAGAATAGTAATGCTTTAATTAGTGTAATCGGTGTTAAAAATTCTTGCCTCGATGTAACATCGGGGTGAATGTAATCAGATATAAAATATGATAGAAATATTTAAAAATAGTATAAGAAAAGCTCTTCAAACACGACCATTAAGCATAAAAGAAATTCCTGTTTCTAAAGAATATGAAATGCTTGGTGCGGAACTTAAAAAAGCAATAAAGAAAAGATTTTCAAGGTCGTTTCATATTCGGGAAGTGGATACCGGGTCGTGCGGTGCATGTGAATCGGAAATTATTGCAGCAACAAACCCGATTTATGATATACAGCGTTTTGGCGTGGATTTTGTAGCATCTCCTCGCCATGCAGATGCTCTTCTTGTTACAGGTCCTGTATCGAAAAACATGGAACTTGCATTAAAAAGAACTTATGATGCGATGCCTGGACCGAAACTTGTAATTACTCTCGGTGACTGTGCATTGGATGGCGGAAAATTCAAGAACTCATATTATACACTTTCCGGGGTGAAGAATGTTTTACCTGTTTCAGCACATATCCACGGATGCCCCCCAAAACCCATAGACATAGTAAAAGCAATCCTGATTTTATTAGGAAAGACAAAATAATTACACAATATTATTCAATACTAATATTTTTATTGATAAAACCACCTGCTGTAAATCGATATTTTTTATTAGTTGTAAATTCTGTAAAAAAGTTGTAATATAATTGCGAAGAATCATTAGTTTTAAATTTTGCCTGATTTCTCAATAGTTGAACAGAAATCATACAGGAGATAGAAAATGAAAATACAAGTAGAAACTAAAGGGCAAATTGTTTTATATAGAAATCGATTCGAGGTCAGGTTAGATAAAGATACTGTATGGTTGACTCAGAAACAGATGGCAGAATTATTTAATAAGGGTATTTCTACAATAAATGAACATATTAGAAATATTTATAAAGAGAATGAATTAGAGAAGCATGCAACTATTCGGAAATTCCGAATAGTTCAAAAAGAAGGTAAAAGACAGATTGAGCGAGATATTGAATTCTATAATTTAGATATTATTATTTCTCTTGGATATAGGGTAAAATCAAAGCAGGGAACTCAATTTCGTATTTGGGCAACCAATGTATTAAAAAAGTATTTAATTGACGGTTATACTATTAATGAGAAACGACTGAAGATGTTTGAACGCAAATATCTGGAATTACAAAAATCTTTGAAACTTTTAGGCAATGTTATTAGTCTTGAAAATATTTCCGATGAAACTAGAGGTCTTTTTACAGTAATTAATCAATATTCTCGTGCTCTTGATATTTTGGATGATTATGACAATGGTTGTCTATCTGTTCCAAAAGGAACAAAGGAGATAAAATATACACTTGATTCTGAAAATGCCAGACTGATCATAGATGAGATGAGGATAAAATTCAAAAGTTCTTCTTTTTTTGGACAGAAAAAAGATAAAAGTTTTGAAAGTTCGCTTAGAACAATTTATCAGACATTTGATGGTAAGGACGTTTATCCTACCATAGAAGAAAAAGCTGCTAACTTGTTATATTTTATTGTTAAAAATCATAGTTTTGTGGATGGGAACAAACGTATTGCTGCGGCACTTTTTATCTGTTTTTTACAGAAAAACAGAATTTTGTTTAGTAAAGACGGGTCGAGTCATATTGACAACAACTCTTTGGTTGCCTTAACATTAATGATTGCAACAAGTAAGACATCAGAAAAAGATGTTATGATTAAAGTCATTTTAAATCTGCTGAAATGAGAAAGTGTAGGTACAATCCTATTGCTCCGACTTTTCAACAATAATCTTAACCGGAGATTGGAAATAAAAAGCAATGATTCTCTTCACAAGTCTATAATTTTATATATCAAAAATAAGAAATACGCTTGACATATTGTAGCATACATACTACAATAATGTTAGAAGTTTATGAATGGACTGTTGTAATTTATAAGATAACTAACATCAGAAACCTTTTGTTGAACGGTTGTTATTTTTTGAATATTGGAAGGACTATCATGAGCAAAAGAAAACTTAGAACATTTGATGAATTTGAAGTTGATTACATCCTAAAGAACTTGAAAGTTATAGAGAAGTAGTCCTTGAGGAGTTTCAAAAGGATGGGAACGAAAGGGCCTTTCTTGCAGCAATTGCAATTGGTTTAAGGTTCGCGGTGGAATATCTAAATTATCGAAAGATACCGGATTAATCAGGGAAAATCTTTATCGCTCATTTTTTAAGTCAGATTCGAGACTTTCAAATTTTATTAAAATAATAAATTCATTAGGTATTAGTTTGAGGATTGCATAAAACAACTGGATACTAAATTATGTATGATGTAATAATTATTGGTGGTGGACCTGCGGGATTAACAGCGGGGATTTATGCTTCAAGAGCACGGTTAAAAACGCTCCTGATTGACAATTATGGTGTTGACGGGCAGGCAGTTATAACAAATTTAATTGAAAATTATCCGGGATTTCCTGAAGGAATCAACGGTGCCGGGCTTGTCCTTAAGCTTAAGACACAAGCAGAGAAATTCGGACTTGAGGTTGTTTGTTCTGAAGTAATCTCTATAAAATTAGTAGACCACCATATAGAAATTAAAACAGAAGACAAGGTTTATAATACATTATCTTTGATTGTTGCATCCGGTGCAAAACCAAAATTGCTTGGTATTTATGGAGAGGTTGAATTTAAAGGTAATGGAGTGTCTTATTGTGCTACCTGCGATGCAGCATTTTTTAAAAATAAAGTTGTTGCTGTCATAGGCGGTGGTGACACTGCTGTTGAAGAGGCGCTATTCCTTACGAAATTTGCCAGTACGGTTTTTATCGTACATCGCAGAGATAGTTTACGGGCGACAAAAATTATACAAGAAAGGGCATTAGCAAATAAGAAGATTAAGTTTTTATGGAATTCAAAAGTTATAAAGATTGAAGGAACAAAGAAAGTTGAAGGCATTTTAATTGAAAATGTCCGGACATTAGAAAGAGAGAATGTAACCTGCGACGGTGTGTTTATATTTGTCGGATATAATCCTAATACAAATCTATTAAAAGATATTGTTAAACTTGATGAATCCGGTTACATAATTACAGATGAAGAAATGAAAACCAGTATAGACAGTGTTTTTGCGAGTGGTGATTGTCGTAAAAAGTCATTAAAACAAATTGTTACCGCTTGTAGTGATGGGGCAATAGCAGCAATTTCAGCAGAAAAATATTTAGAAAGTTTAAAGGACAGGTAAAGATTTTTATTCTATCTGTCTTTGGAGGGAAATATGCCGATACATTCTTTTGTTTGCAAAGACTGTAAAGAGGAATTTGATATATTAGTAAATGTGACAGCAGATAAAGATAAGCCAAAATGTGAGAAATGCGGGAGCAGCAAAATTACAAGAATATTTTCAAGTTTTGCAGTAAGCGGTAACAGTAATAAATGTGATACTAAAACTTGTGATGTCGCACATGGCACTCCTGGTTGTTGTCCGGGATGTAAACATAGGTGAAGTTACCCCGTAATCGTAGGTGTTCTCCTTATTTTTTGTATTTTGTAGAAAGCTGCGATGTGTTTGTTAAGAAGAATAATTTTGTTGACTTTATGCATATTTTTTATATAATATAAAAACTCTTCGGGGTTGTGTGAAATTCATTACCGGCGGTGATAGTCCGCTAATTCCGATAAAATTGGGACCGAATCTGTGAAATTCAGATACCGACGGTAAAAGTCCGGATAATAGAAGAGTAATAAAATAATAAAAAGCAGGATAAGTCTGTTTATTTATAATCCCCGAAGTATTGTCGGGGATTTTTATTTATAATAGAAACCCCTCATTTTTCATCTTCTCCCCATAGGGGAGAAGAAAGAGTTGAGGGGGGCAGGTACATGAGAAAGGTTTAATCAAATGAAAAAAGTAGATTATATAGATGAAGAAAAAAAATACATGCAAGTTGCAATAAAATTGGCTGAAAAAGGTGCCGGGCACGTAAGTCCTAATCCTCTTGTCGGTTGTGTAATTGTTAAAAACGGGAGGATTATATCTTCCGGTTATCATAAGTATTGCGGGGGACATCATGCGGAAATAGAAGCATTAAAGAATTGTCAAAATCCAAAAGATGCTACTATGTATGTAAACATGGAACCTTGCTGTCATTATAACAAGAAAACTCCACCTTGTGTTCCGAAGATAATAAATGCAGGAATAAAAAAAGTAGTTATTGCAATGAAAGACCCTAATCCGTTTGTTTCCTGTAAAGGAATAAAACAACTGGAAAAACACAATATTAAATGCAAAGTAGGAATTCTAAAAGAAGAAGCAAAAAAATTAAATGAAATATATATAAAATATGTTACAAAGAAAATACCTTATGTAATAGTTAAAATGGCGTATTCTGCTGATGGTAAGACTAAAACAATATCGAGTGATTCAAAATGGATAAGTTCAATAAGTTCAAGGAGGATTGTCCATCAAATAAGAAGTATTAATGATGCTGTGTTGGTTGGGATAAATACTGTTTTACGGGATAATCCCAGCTTAACATCTCATGATATGGGAAAAAATCCAATAAGAATTATAATTGATACCGATTTAAAAATCCCGCTAAATTCAAATGTAATAAACAATGAAGCGACTACTATAATTGCAACATCAGTAAATTCAAACAAAAGTAAAAAAGAAAAACTCAAGAAAATGAGGGTCAAAATTCTGGAATTACCGGTAAAAAACAATCTTATAAACATTAAAAAACTTTTGATTGAGCTTGGCAAAATAGGAATATCGTCTTTGGTCATAGAAGGCGGAGAAACTATCGTGGAATCTTTTTTCAGCGAAAAACTTGTTGATAAAATCATGTTCTTTATTTGCCCGAAAATAATTGGTAAAGCTCAAAATATGGAGGATGTGATTTCTGTTAAAAATATATCGATAAATAAAATAGAAAATGATTTGGTATATGAGGGTTATATAGATGTTTGATTATTGCGGTGCAATACATATTCATTCTTTTTATTCATTTGACGGACACAGGAAAGTGGAGGAAATTGCAGAGTCAGCCAACAGGTGCGGGCTTGATTTTATTGTAATTACCGATCACTTTTCTATGGAAGCAAAGAAATATGAAGGATGGTATAAAAACACGCTTGTTATTGTTGGTGAGGAAATATCACCAAGATATAACCACTACCTGGCATTTGACATAAATAAACCCGTTATAGTTACAAAACAGGAAAATACACCTCAAAAATATATTAACGAAGTTAATAAACAAGGCGGGTTTGGCTATATCGCTCATCCTGACCATCCGGGTAATGAGAAATTCGATGTTAAATCATATGCATGGAAAGACTGGAACATAACCGGTTTTTCCGGTTTTTGTATTTGGGATTTACAGACCGATTGGCAGGAAACATTGAAAAATTACCCAAAGGCGATTTTGAGTTATTTGTTCCCTGTATGTTTTTTGAAAGGTCCAAAACAGGAAACACTTAAGAGATGGGATGAAATAAATCTGGCAGAGCACAAATTTGGTATCGGTGAAGTTGATAATCACGAAGATATACGGAAATATTTTGGACTAAAATTGAAAATATTTAAGTTTGATTTTGCTTTCAAGACAATCAGAACCCATATTACTTTAGAAGAACCATTAAGTAAAGATAAGACAGATATAAAAAAAGTTTATAATGCCATAAAAACGGGAAAATCGTTTGTTGCAAATGATTATTATTTTAACTCGAAAGGTTTCAGGTTTTATAAAGAAAACAATAAAATAATAGTAAATACTTCTAAGAAAGCAGTTATAAGAATAATTAAAAATGGGCAAAATATTGTGGAAGATTATTCGGATAATTTATCCGTACAAGTTAATGGTAAGGGTGTATATAGATGTGAATGCTATCTGAAAAAATACGGGTTAAAACCATGGATTTTTTCAAACCCTATATTTGAATAATATCGCGGAGCAGACAGTATTTGTTCCGTGTCGTTTTCGTGGTAGGTAAAAAAACAATGTTTACAGGGATAATTGAAGATATTGGTATAATTAAAAAAATAAGTAAAACACAAATTAGTGTTGAAACAAAGCTTAATGATATTAAAATAGGTGACAGTATCTGTGTCAACGGTGTATGTTTAACGGTTACAAACTCTAAACTATCCCTGCCCGCAAACGGTTTCTTGTCCGCCAAAGATTCAGTGGAGGGAGTGGAGGAAGTGGCGGGATCTCTAATCTCTAATCTCTTATTCGATATTTCTGAAGAAACATTAAAAATGACTAACCTGAAGAATATGAAGGTGGGGGATAAGGTTAATCTTGAAAGAGCGGTTAAATCTGACGGTCGGTTTGGAGGACATTTTGTTACAGGACATATTGATAGTGTTGAGAGAATTCTGTCAGTTTCAAAATTAAAGAATTCTGAAGTATGGAACTTTTCTATTAATAAAAATATGTCTACGTATGTCGTTGAAAAAGGTTCGGTTGCTATTGATGGTATAAGTTTAACTGTTGTAAATAAAAAGGCAGGGTCTTTTTCTGTAGCAATAATTCCACATACGTTAAAAAACACAACGTTGGTAGCAAGAAAAAGCGGAGATATGGTAAATATTGAAACTGATGTTTTAGCAAAATACGTAATTCAAGGAACATCAAAAGAAAAAATAACTTTTGAAACATTGGAGAAAATGGGATACTTATGATAAAATTTTCAAATGTAAGAGAAGCAATCAGTGATTTTAGAAAAGGTAAAGCGGTAATTATTGTTGATGATCCTTCAAGGGAAAATGAAGGAGATATTGTATATGCTGCTGATAAAATTACGCCTGCAAAGATTAACTTTATGGCGAAATACGGCAGGGGACTTATATGTATTACTGTGGAAGGTAAACGGCTTGATGAATTAAAACTTGGTCCAATGGTTACAAATGGTATTGAAGTAAAAGAAGCGGCATTTACTGTTTCAGTTGATGCCAGAAAAAATATAACCACAGGTATATCGGCACAGGACAGGTGTACAACAGTAAAAACAATAATAGACTTAAAAACCAAGCCGGACGACCTGATAAAACCGGGACATATTTTTCCGTTAAGAAGTAAGGAAGGCGGGGTGCTTGTCAGGGCAGGGCATACCGAGTCCGGTGTGGATATGGCAAAGATATCGGGGCTTTATCCGGCAAGTGTTATTTGTGAAATAATGAATGAAGACGGAACAATGGCGAGGTTCCCGCAACTTTTAAGATTTTCCAAAAAACACAAGCTAAAAATAATTACAATTGCACAAATTATTGAATATCGGAGACAAACAGAAAAACTTATTGAGAAAATAGCAATAGCAGATTTACCAACAAGATATTGTGATTTTACAATGCATCTTTATCAGGACAAAATAACTAAAGAAAACCACTTGGCACTTATAAAGGGGGAAGTGAAAAATAAAAAAAATGTTATTGTAAGAGTCCATTCATCTTGTCTTACCGGTGATGTTTTACATTCCCTGCGATGTGATTGTGGTGAACAATTAGAAAAATCGACACAAATTATTAATAAGGAAGGAAGAGGAGTTTTGTTGTATATGCACCAGGAGGGAAGAGGGATAGGTCTTGCTAATAAATTAAGAGCATATGAATTACAGGATGAGGGTTATGATACTGTTGAGGCAAATATAGAACTTGGTTTCAAACCGGATTTACGGGAATATGGAATTGGCGCTCAGATACTTTGTGATTTAGGACTTTCAACAATAAAGCTTCTGACAAACAATCCGAAAAAGATTGTCGGACTTGAAGGTTATGGATTGAAAGTTACAAAGCGAATTTCAATTAAAATTGAACCGAAGTCTAACCTTATGAAAAAATATCTCGAAACAAAAAAGGAAAAGTTCGGTCATTTTCTGTAAAAACAGGTAAAGGTAGAGAGAGGGACAGGTAAAGATTTTTTTACTTTACCTTTACCTATTTACTCTACCTGTATTCAGGAGGGTACTATGGGCAAGGTTTTAGAAGGGAAGTTGGTGGCAAAGGGTTTGAAGTTTGGAATTGTTATATCGAGGTTTAATGAATTCATTACTTCCAAACTTTTAGATGGTTGTGTGGATGTTTTGAAAAGACATGATGGCGACGAGAGAGATATTGATATCGTCTGGGTGCCGGGTTCTTTTGAAATACCTTATATAGCGAATAAGTTAGCGTCATTAAAAAAATATGATGCTATAATATGTTTAGGTGCTATAATTAAAGGCGACACTTCACATAATGATTATATCGCGTCTGAAGCTACAAAGGGTATAGCAGCAGTAGGTCTTAAAACAGGAGTGCCTGTTGTTTTTGGAGTACTTACGACTGATACTCTTGAGCAGGCGATAGAAAGAGCAGGAACAAAAGCGGGTAATAAAGGGGCTACTGCAGCAATGACAGCTATCGAGATGGCAAACTTAAATTCCCAGATAAAGTAATGAGTGACCCCTCACCTCTTTCCTCTCCCCATAGGGTAGAGGATGAAAGGGAAATTGTCTTCTCCCCTGTGGGGAGAAGATGAAACCTGCCTACCGGCAGGCAGGGATGAGGGGTTGTAAATAGTTGTGGGATAAAAAAATAAATTATCTTTAAGGAAATTAAAATGGGATTAAGAAGATTATCACGTGAATGTGCGATGCAAATGCTTTTTGCGGTAGATGTATGTAAATTGACAAAAGAGGAAGCAAAGAAATCTTTTTGGGGTACAAAACATTACAAAGAAAAAGTCGTTTTATTCGCTGAGGAATTAGTTGACGGTACATTGTGTAATATTGAGGAAATTGATAAGCTTTTAGGCGAGGTAGCGGAGAATTGGGACCTTAGCAGGATGGCTTCTATTGACAGAGCGATTTTGAGGTTTGCTTCATACGAACTGCTTTATACACCGGAAACTCCTGTAAATGTTGTTATAAATGAAGCGATAGAGTTAGCAAAAGATTTTTCAACTATTGAATCAGGAAAGTTTGTAAACGGGGTTTTAGATAAAATTAAAGTTAAAAATAAAATAGGTAAGTAGAATGAATGCTAAACAGGAAATAGAATCACTAAAAAAAGAAATTGGACACCATGATTACCTTTATTATGTTCTTGCTCAGCCGGATATTTCCGATACTGAATACGACAAACTAATGGGGCGTCTCAAGGAGTTGGAAAAGAATAATCCGGAACTTATTACAGATGATTCGCCGACACAGAGAGTTTCGGGAGAAGCTGTAAAAGATTTCGAAACAGTAAAACATTCAACATCAATGCTCTCTCTGGATAATACATATTCTTCCGAAGAGATTTTGGAATGGGACACCAGAATAAGAAAAATGATCCCAAATGATGTTATTGAGTATGTGGTTGAGCCAAAAATCGACGGTGTAAGTTGTGCCTTAACTTATAAAAACAAATTGCTTATGCTTGGTGCTACCAGAGGTGACGGCGATAACGGGGAAAACATAACTCTGAACGTAAAGACCATTAAAACTATTCCCCTTAAATTATTAACAGATATTCCTTTTTTAGAAGTCAGAGGTGAAGTTTATATTGAGAAAAATGATTTTAAGGAACTTAATAAAAATATAATAGAAGACGGACAGCAGCCGTTTGCTAATCCCAGGAATGCTGCAGCAGGTTCTTTAAGACAAAAAAATCCACGAATTACCAGTGAAAGGAAATTAAAGTTTATAGTTCATTCGCACGGGAATATTGAAGGTGTTGAGGAATTTAAAACATACATTGAATTCCTTAAATTATGTAAAAAAAGCGGATTATCGACAACTCTTAGAAATATAAATATAGTTAAAAAAATTGAAGATGTTATTGTCTTATGTGATAAACTGGAAAAAGAAAGAGAAGAATTACCTTACGAAATTGACGGGTTGGTTGTAAAAATAAACTCAATTTCCCAGCAGCAAAAACTCGGGTTTACAATGAAGTCGCCAAGATGGGCAATTGCCTATAAGTTTCCTGCAAAACAGGCAACTACAAAATTGATAAACGTAACCATGCAAGTAGGTAGGACCGGGATTCTGACTCCTGTTGCTGAACTTGAACCTGTTGAATGCGGCGGGGTTGTTATATCAAGGGCAACTCTTCATAATTTTGATGAAATTGAACGGCTTGGAATCAGAACAGGAGATACTGTTTTGATAGAAAGAGCAGGGGAAGTAATTCCTAAAATAATAAAGGTAATTGAATCAAAAAGGACAGGAAACGAAAAAAAGATAAAAATTCCCAAAGAATGTCCTGTCTGTAACCAGTCAATTGTCAAAGAAAAAGAAGAAGAGGTTGCCTGGAGATGTATAAACCCGTCCTGTCCGGCACAGATTGAAAGAGGGCTGACTCATTTTGCAAAAAGAGAAGCAATGGATATTGAAGGGTTTGGAGATGCAATAGTTGAACAGCTTGTTTCAAAAAAAATGATTTCAGATTTTGCAGATATTTATTATCTTAAAAAAGATGATTTTCTTAAACTGGATTTATTTAAGGATAAAAAAGCACAAAATATTATTGAAGCTATTGCGAAAAGCAAATCAAGACCTTTAAGCCGCTTGCTTTTTGCGTTGGGTATTCGTAATGTAGGAGAAAAAGCTGCAATAATTTTAGCAGAAAGATATTTGACAATTGATAAATTAGTTAATGCTACTGTTGAAGATTTACAAAAAATACATGAAGTCGGTCCGGTTGTAGCGGAATCAATTGTGAAATTTTTCAATCAACCCGAAACTCAAAAACTAATTGAAAGGTTAAAAAAAGCAGGTGTCAATATAAAAGAAGAATTAAAAAAAGGTCCAAAAATTCTTGAAGGGAAAACATTTGTTTTCACAGGAGAGTTGAAAAACCTTTCAAGAACTGATGCGGAAGCAAAAGTCAGGGAACTTGGCGGCAATGATTCATCATCAGTCAGCCAAAAAACCGATTTTGTCGTTGCTGGAGATAATCCTGGTTCAAAATACAAGAAAGCGCAGAAATTGGGCGTGAAGATAATATCCGAAACTGATTTCCTAAATATGATAAAGTAAAATGGGACGTGTCTTGATAATTGACAAAACAGAAGGAAATCATAATTAAAATTATGTTAAACTTTGGTGTGAATTTTAAAAAGCAAAAGCTATTAGAAGATAAAATGCAGAAATTGGGCATTTTTGAAAAGGATATTATTGAGAGTTTCATTAGGTCTGGCGGGAAAGGCGGGCAAAATGTGAATAAAACATCAACTTGCGTTCATCTGATGCATGTGCCTACCGGAATTGAAGTTAAATGTCAGGAAGAAAGGTCACAATCCTTAAATCGTTTTATTGCCAGGAGAATATTGACAAGCAAAATTGAACAAAAAATATTAGGGAAACAGAGCGAAGAACAAAAACGGATTGAAAAGATAAGAAGACAGAAACGCAAACGGTCTAAAAGAGCGAAAGAGAAACTACTACAAGAAAAACATTTTCAATCAGAAAAAAAACAGAATCGTAAAAGCGTGACATATTAGATATAAAAATGAAGTTTATAGTTGATGAGATGCTGGGTCGGGTGGCAAAATGGTTGCGTCTTTTTGGGTATGACACTATATATTTTAAAGGCGACTCTGATAGTGAGTTGGTTTTTGAAAGTATAAAGCAGGGAAGAATACTTTTAACAAGAGATACCGGGATTTCAAGAAAAAGACCTATAAAGATTATTTTTATTGAAAGTGAAAATATTTTCGAGCAAATAGAGCAATTGAAAAGAGACTTAAATCTTAAAATAAGTAAAGACGATATTTTTACTCGTTGTATTAAGTGCAATACCTCACTTGAAGCTATTGAAAAAAACAAAATTAAGGATAAAGTACCTGTATTCATTTTTAATACACACAATAATTTTTCATATTGTTCAGCTTGCAAAAAAGTCTACTGGCAGGGTTCACATATAGAACTCGCAGAAAAACTGATTAAAAAATGGAAATAAAAGAAAAATCTACAAATTATCAAAAGGCGTTAAAATATGCATTTTGGCTTTTTGCAAGGAGAAATTACTCTGTAAAAGAAATACAAGATAAGCTTGGAAGAAATTATGAGAATCCGGTTATTGATAAAGTAATTGAAAAATTAGACAGTATGAAGTTGATTGATGATGATAAGTTTGCAAAGGAATGGGCGGAATATAGATTTAGACACAACAAGAGCAAAAATTATGTTTTAAATGAACTTATACGAAAAGGTATAAAAAGAGAGACTATTCAGGAAATATTCAGTTCCTTTGCTATAAAGGAGCCAGAATTAGCTTACGGAGCGATAAAAAATAAATTACAGAGATATCGAAAATTAGAACAGCTGAAAGCAAAAACCAAAATCTTTCAATTTTTAGCAAATAAAGGTTTCCCTTATGATGTAATAGACGAAGTGTGGAAAAAATATATAGATAATAAATAAAAACTGTTAAATTTCCGTAAAATTAGTATAATAAATCTTTTAGGCGTATAATAATATGGATACAAATGAAATCAGGAAAAAATATATAAAGTATTTTGAAGAAAGGGAACATAAAATATTTACAAGTGATTCTCTTGTTCCTTCATCGGACCCATCTTTGTTATTTACATCTGCGGGAATGGTTAGGTTCAAAAATTATTATTTAGGTATTCAGAAAGTAGATGGCAAAAAACAAAGAGCGACATCTATACAAAAGTGTCTAAGGACTTCAGACATAGAAAAAGTAGGACACACGGCAAGGCATTTGACGTTTTTTGAAATGTTAGGTAATTTTTCGTTCGGGGATTATTTTAAAAAAGAAACAATTGAATGGGCGTGGGATTTTCTGACAAATGAAATCAAATTAGATAAGAAAAAACTGTATGTCTCAGTCTACAGAGATGACGAAGAAGCATATAAAATATGGGAGAAGATAATTCCAAAAAATAGAATTATTAAGCTGGGAGAAGATTCTAATTTCTGGCAGATGGGAGATGTTGGACCGTGCGGTCCATGTTCAGAGATATTATATGATACAGGAGAAGATAGGGGTTGTGGAAAACCATCATGTAAACCGGGTTGCGATTGCGATAGATATCTGGAAATATGGAATCTTGTTTTTACACAATACGATAAGCAGACTGATGGTACATTAAAGAATTTGCCGCAAAAAAATATCGATACCGGTATGGGGCTTGAAAGGCTTGCATCAGTCGTACAAAATGTCAACACAAATTATGAAATTGATGAATTATCTAAAATTGTTCATTTTGTGGAAAATATGTCGCAAGAAAGGAAAAGTGTTTCAGTTAAAATCATTTCAGACCACTGTCGTGCAATGACTTTTATGGTATCTGACGGAATTTTGCCTTCTAATGAAGGAAGAGGCTATGTATTAAGGAGAATTTTAAGACGTGCATTGACTCACGGTAAAAAACTAAAATTAAATGAGCCGTTTTTATATAAAGTATGCGGGGAAGTTATAGAGACCATGAAGACAGCATATCCTGAACTTACCGCTCAAAGGGAACATATCTTAAGAATTATAAAAATGGAAGAAGAAAAGTTTTTATTGACACTTGAAAAAGGAATGGAAATTCTTGAAAATCTTAAAAAAAATAGAAAAACAATTTCGGGAAAAGATGCGTTTGTTTTGTATGATACATACGGTTTTCCATTTGAAATAACAAAAGAAATATTAGAAGAAGCAGGAATTACCGTAAATGAAAAAGAGTTTGAAAAAGAAATGGAAACTCAAAGAAATCGTTCGAAAACATCATGGAAAGGTTCAGGAGACGTTGATATAAACAGTTATTACGTATTATATAAAAAATATGGAAATACGGAATTCAGCGGTTATAGCGAGACAAAAATCGTGTCTAAAATTATAGCACTTGTAAAAGACGGTAAAGTGGTTGAAGAAGCAGTAGAAGGTGACGAGGTTGAGCTTATTCTAAAAGAGACAACGTTTTATGGGGAGAGTGGGGGACAGATAGGAGATGAAGGCAAGATAATAGTCCGAAGTCCGATGTCCGAAGTCTCAGACCTCAATGAATCCCGACGGGGGATTCAAAGTCAAGCTGAGATACTTGATACTCAAAAACCCGTAGAAAATCTTATCATTCACAAAGCAAAAATTACAAAAGGTGTTTTGAAAATAGGAGATACTGTTGATTTGGAAATTAATCTTCAGCGAAGAAGAAATATTATGAAAAACCATACAGTGACTCACCTTCTTCACAAAGCATTAAGGCAGATTGTCGGGAATCATGTTGTACAGCGTGGTTCATTAGTTACAGATGAAAGGTTCCGGTTCGACTTTTCTCATACAACACAGCTAAAAAGAGAAGAATTAAAGCTTATTGAGGAACATGTAAATAAGAGAATACTGGAAAACTTACCGGTTACAACAAAGATTACTACTGTTGAAGAAGCGAAAAAAATAGGAGCAATGGCGTTATTTGGTGAAAAATATGGTGAAAAAGTCAGGTGTGTGATTATTGGTGACGAACAAAAACCCGAAAGCGTTGAGCTGTGCGGCGGAACACATTGTAAATATACCGGTGAGATAGGACAGTTTATAATTGTTTCTGAAAGTAGTATTGGTAGCGGGTTAAGAAGAATTGAAGGTATTACCGGGATACATTCATATAATATGATGTCAAATCAAAGAGATACAATAATGGAAATCTCCGAACTGTTAAAATCGTCTCAAAATGAGGTAATCTCAAAACTTCAGAAATTGATAAATGAAAAGAAATCTCTTGAAAAAGATGTTCTAAAATCAAAAATGTCTAAAACGTCCGATGAGGATTTATTGAAAAATATTAAAACTATTAAAGGAATAAAGTTATTAACTGTAAAAGTAGATGCTTCTTCTATTGAAGAACTGAGAAATATTACAGACAACCTCAAAAACAAAATCAAGTCCGGAATTATAGTAACCGGTTCAGTTATAAATGAGAAACCATCTATAATTACTTCTATAACAAACGACTTAACTGAAAAATATGATGCCAGAAGCATAATAAAAGAAATATCTAAAATAGTTGGTGGTGGCGGCGGTGGCAGGGTTGACATGGCACAAGCAGGCGGAAAAGATATTTCAAAGCTGGATGAAGCACTTTTATCAGTTGAAAAGATGCTCCTGTAGTTCAACGGATAGAGCACCAGCCTCCGAAGCTGGTCATGCAGGTTCGACTCCTGTCAGGAGCGTTTTTTAATAGACACGAATATACACGAATAAGAGCAAATATCACGAATTAATTACGAATATTCGTAGCAAATTCGTGAGGAGTTGCAAAATTCGTGATAATTAGTGCACACGAGCAAAGCGAGTGCTTATTTTATGATTATAGGAATAATTGGTGGAAGTACTTGCGATAAAAAAACTGAAAAGATTGCTGAAGATATTGGTTCGGAAATCGCTAAGAGAAAACATGCTTTAATTTGTGGTGGAATGGGCGGGGTCATGGAAGCAGCCTGCCGGGGTGCTAAGAAAAGCGGCGGGTTAACTATAGGGATACTTCCCGGAAAAACGAAGGATGAAGCAAATGACTTTATCGATATCCCTGTTCTTACAGCGATGAGTCACGCAAGGAATGCAATAATTGTCAGAACATCTGATATAATAATAGCAATCGGCGGAAAATACGGGACATTATCGGAAATAGGACTTGCGAAAGCGATAGATAAAACAGTTATCGGAATAAAAACGTGGGATATTCCTGGAATAATAAAGGCTGATTCTATAAAAGAAGTCTTTGAAATAGTAAATGAACACGAAACAAGCACAAAATAAAGAAATATAAAACAGACACAAAATGTTTCGTGTTATGAGCAAAGTGACATGAAAGTAGTTATTCAACGAGTAAAAAAAGCATCAGTTTCTTACGAAAATGTAAAAGAAGAAATAAATAATGGATTGGTTATATTATTTGGTGTAGGAGAAAATGACGTTGATGACAAAATTAAGTGGCTTGTAGACAAAATCTTAAATTTACGGATTTTTCCCGACAATAGTAATAAATTTAATTTTTCCGTTTCAGATATAAAAGGTGAAATTCTTGTCGTATCACAATTTACCCTGTATGCTAATTGTGAAAAAGGAAGGAGACCGGATTTCACTTCTGCGGCAAAACCAGAAAAAGCAAATATTTTATATAAAAGATTTTTAGAAGAACTTGCAAAAACAGGATTAATAGTTAAAAGCGGTAAGTTTGCAGCAGACATGCTTGTTGAAATTCATAACGACGGACCTGTAACTATTTTAATGGATACTAATCAATGAAAAAAATTATAATCATTACAATATCACTATTATTTTCATTTTTAATATTTTTTGGTATTTACCGAGCAGTTGTATTTATAAAAACAGATGTTTTTTTATCAACAAATAAAAAAGAGTATTTACACTGGGAATTTATAAATATAACGGCAAAAATAAAAAATAAAAAACTACAAGAAAAGTATAAAAATGAACCATTGTTTGTATCTATATACAAAGACAAAAATAGGATTATTGGTATCGGTAATTTAGAAAAAATATCTCTAAAATATAACAGTAGAAAGATGCAATGGGAAGGTCAATGGCCCTGTCCGTGGAATGCTGCCAGCGGTAAATATCATATTGAACCTAGAATTACTCCGGACATGAAGTATAAAACTAAAGAATTCATTATTAAGCATAGAAAACTCAAAAAATGCTACCCGGATGGATTCGGAGTTTTAACATTTGAACAAACAACAACACTTTCGAAAATAAAATTAATAAACCCGGAAGGAAAAGAAACCGGTTGGAAGGGGATGCTTGACTGGACAAAATTTACAGGAGCTGACGCTTTCTGGTATCTTGTCGGTCAAACAAAAGCAGATAGTCCGAATGCAGACGAACATTTTCCATGGGCGGAAAGAAATATATCAAAACTACCGGAAATTGGCGAAGAAGCGCATAAACAAGGTTTGAAATTCGGAGCGTATCTTATTTCCTACCTTACTTTCGGGCAATATAAATTCAAAAATTATAAGTATGCATATGATTATAATTCTGAGAAGGGCGGACCTATTGAAACACGTGCAATATCCCTGCTTGACGAAAAAAGGATATCTGACATAATAAAATTCATAAAAGTTCTTAATGATATACCTGAAATAGACTATATCGGGCTTGACTATATAAGGAATGCACTTGGAGGTTATGAACTTGTAAATGAATTTGTAGATGAAATGAATATAAAGGTTCCTGAAGGGTGGGAAAAATTTAATAGTTCAAGAAGAATGAGCTGGCTTGCCAATGAAAAGGTATCCCGTAGAAATCTTAATTTAATAGACCAATGGCAGTGGTGGCGAGCTCATAAGGTTTCACAAATTCTTAATAGAATTACCACAGAAGTAAAACTAAAAAAACCGCTTTGGGTTTTTATTTTAACCTGGGAAAAAGGCTGGCAGCACGGGCAGGATTCAATAATGTTTACAGATGCAGGAGTAGATATAAATGCTTTAATGTTATATGAAGCTACTCGCGGACAATTTGATGAACTTTTGGATGATTGGCATAATTATGTAAAAAAAGGTGAAGCAAATCTTATACTTGGTGATGTTGTGGATTGGCCTTTACATCAAAAGATATTAAATCCGCCTGGACCAGAAGAGTTTTATAATCGTATTGTCGATGCAACGAAAAAAATATATAATGATTCAGCTGCAAACGGAATTTTTATTCACGATTTATCAAGAGCATTATGGGGACGAATCAAGCCATATACACCCAAAGAATGGCTGCTTGCAGGTGCAGCGGCAATTACAGAAATGAGACGTTTAAACAACTTACTGCCGGTATTTGCTAAAATTGATATACCATTGAAAGTAAAAACAAAAAAAGAATTTATGACGTCTATTGTTGTGGAAAATTTAACAAACAAGAAACAAAAAAATGTTTTAGTGGACCTGTATTTAATAGGAGGAGAAATTCTCGACAATCATCAAAAAACTATTGCGGAGTTACGTCCACATCAATCCCAGACGCTGACTTTCAGGACAATAATAAATATACCTGCCTGGGAGAAAGACTTGAAAAATATGATTGCAGTACAGGTTAATTATAGCGGGAAAAATTCAACGGTTTTTAAATATGTTATTGCTCAATAGAAAAAATATTATATGCGTCATAATTTTGTTTTTAGCTATTATTTCAAAAGCTGGAAAGGTTATGGCTATTGATGATATAAACCAATCTGGAAGTGTTTTCGATGAATTTAATGATGAATATCACAATGAGAAAAAGGAAGAAGTTAAAAAAAAGCCGATTGTAATTGAACCTTTTTGCAGGAATTTATCACAATCGGTTACTTATTGGCAGATGACGCCGGAAGACATTCAAGTATTAAAAAACAAAGGGTTTGGATATAGCGAATTAATTAAAATTATATTGATTTCAAAGAAAACAGAAAAACCGCTTACTGATGTAGTTACCAGGAGAAACCGCGGGGAAGATTTTAAGAAAATTTGCGAAAGATACGCAATTGATTATAATGAAATTAAAAAAGAAACAAAAAGAATTAAATTGGAGGTAATAATATATGAACCGAAATAAACTGGCTGTTTTTATCGCTATTTTATTCACTTTGTCATTTATATTAGGATTGTGGGTTGTTTTTTCCCAATCAGCGTTAAAAACCGAGAAAAAACCTTCTATGCAGATTTCACAGGATAAAATAGCAATAGTAAATATCTACGGTACAATAAAAGGGTCAATGGCTTCTTCGGGACCGTTCTCCCGCGATTCTGATAAAATTGTAAAACGGTTAAAAAAAATAAGCGAAGATTCGTCAGTTAAAGCGGTTGTCCTCAGGATAAATTCTCCGGGTGGCACTGTCGCAGCAGTTCAGGAGATTTATTCTGAAATATTGAAAGTTAAAAAAAGCGGAAAATATGTTGTCGCTTCTTTTTTAGATGTTGCTGCATCAGGGGGGTATTATATAGCTGCGGCTGCTGATAAAATTGTAGCAAATCCGGGGTCTCTGACGGGTTCAATAGGGGTAATTTTACAGGTAGGAAACTTTACTGAACTTATGAAGAAAATAGGCGTAAAGATAGAAACAGTAAAATCCGGTGAACATAAGGATATTGGAAGTTTTTCCAGGACCATGACTGAAGACGAAAGGAAAATATTTCAGGATTTAATAAATAATGCATATGAACAGTTCTTGTCGGCAGTAATCACCGGCAGGAAACTTGAAGAAAATAAAGCACGTTCCCTGGCTGACGGCAGGATTTTTACGGGGATGCAGGCGCAGGAAGTCGGGCTTGTTGATTCGCTTGGCGGTTTAGAAGAAGCAATAGATGAAGCAAAAAAGCTGGCAAATATTAAAGGAAATGTAAAAATAGTATCCGAATATGACCAATGGGAAAAATTATTTGAATTTATTCCTTCAGGATTGGACGAGAAAGGATTTACAAAAGTTTTTTCTAATACAAATGTCCGGTTTGAATATATTTTAGAATAACCTTAAGTTTCATTAAGAAACGACGGGTATGCTAAATTTAAAATAAATATGTTTACAGAAAACATTGAGCTGGTTTTAACATTTTTAGATAATCCGAAAGAAGCGATGAAATCGGTAATTACAAAAAAACCGGTATTTCTTTCTTTAGTTGTTTTTGTTTTTGCTAATATAAGCTTTTGTATTGCCAATTCTACTGTGTTTCCTTCCGGGAATATAAATTTTATTTTAATAATGTTTTTTGTTTTATTTTCAAATATTTTAATTTTAGTAACAGCTTCCTGTTGTTTTCACTTCATAGCAGAATTGCTGAATGGTCAGGGCAGTGTTGTCACCCTTTTCCAGCTTTTAAATTTTTCGCTCGCTCCAATGATACTGCTGCTGCCTGTTTCAATAATTGGTAAGTATGTGGATGTAAGGTTTTATTATTTCGCATTAATAATTGTATTTATCTGGCTGGATTACCTTGTATTTATTTCAATAAAAACGCTTTACAATATTTCTATTATGAAAACCTGGTTTATAGCTATTTCACCGTTCATTATCTTATCTATAATATTCATTACAGTTTTTACCTTTTCTGTTATTGGATTATTCTCTGTTTTTAGCATGATAGTATGACGAATATTTTAGCACTTCTTGAAAACTGTTCTATTTGCCCGCGAAATTGTAATGTTAACCGCTTAAAAAATAAAACCGGATTTTGTAAAATAGGAAAAGACCCTAAAATATCTGCTTATAATCTTCATTTTGGTGAAGAACCGCCGGTTTCCGGAGTTAACGGGTCCGGTACGATTTTCTTTACAGGATGTAATTTAAGGTGTGTTTTCTGTCAGAATTACCCTATAAGTCAACTGCACAATGGCAATGAAATATCAATAGAAAAACTGGCAGAAATCATGTTGTATTTACAAAAACAAAATGCGCATAATATAAACCTTGTCACCCCGACACATGTGGTTCCGCAAATAATTGAAGCAATTTCTAAAGCAAAAAATAAAGGACTTAAAATCCCTGTTGTATACAACTCGAGCGGTTATGAAAAAGCTGAGACATTAAAGTTACTTAATGGTTTCATAGATATTTACATGCCTGATTCGAAATATGCTGATAATAAAAATGCTGTAAAATACTCAGATGCAAAAAAATATTGGGAGCTGAACAAAAGTGCTTTAAAAGAAATGTACAGGCAAGTAGGTAACTTGAAGATAAAAAATGGGATTGCGATTAAGGGACTTTTAATAAGGCATCTGGTATTACCTAAAAATATAGCTTCTTCAGAAAAAATATTTAAATTTATTGCTGAAGAAATATCAACAAAAACATATATTTCAATTATGGCGCAGTATCATCCGGCAAATAAGGCAAATAAGTTTCCTGAGCTGCAAAACAAAGTAACCGAAGAAGAATATAAGGTTGTGCTTAAATTCGCAGATAATTACGGATTAAACAACGGTTGGCGTCAGGTCATATAGCGAATACTGAAGAATCAATATTAATATGAAAATAAAAAATAAATTTGAAGTACCTTTCAGTGTTCAAGAGGCAAAAGTTATTCAACAAAATATTTCAAATAAAATAGAATTCAAAAGTGATTATGAGGATGTTTCGCAGATAAATACGGTAGCTGGTTGTGATGTTTCTTATTCAAAAGGTGAACAGCAAATATATGCAGCAATTGTAGTTTTAGACATAAAAACATTGAATGTCTTAGAAAAAGTTAAAATAAAATATAAAGGGAAATTCAAGTTTCCTTATATACCGGGATATCTTTCTTTCAGGGAAGGTCCTGTTTTGATAGAAGCAATTAAAAAATTAAAAACTGAACCGGACATATTCTTATTTGACGGGCAAGGAATTGCTCATCCGAGAGGTGTTGGTATTGCGTCGCATCTCGGAGTTGTCCTAGACAAACCATCAATCGGTTGTGCTAAATCTTTGTTGTATGGTAATTATGATGAACCGCCGCCGGGATTAAAAGGAGCTTATACTTTTTTAAAAGATGATGCCGGAACTCTTATTGGTACTTGCATGCGCTCAAAAATATATACGAAACCTATATTTATTTCACAAGGACACCGGATAGGATTTGGTATTGGCGCAGATGTCGTTTTTAAATGTCTTAGTAAATATCGCATACCGGAACCTTTAAGATTGGCACACAATGAAGCAAAAAGTGAATTGACATAACAAAAGAAAAATTATATAATTTTGCACGAGCAAAGAAAGTGTTAGAAAGGAAGGTAAAATATGCCTGAATTAAGACGGGATTTAGTAACACAAAAATGGGTTATTACCGGAACGCAAAGTGAAGAAGAGTTTTTAGTATCTTTAAAAGCTCCTCAAAAAGAACTTAACAATATTTGTTATTTTTGTGACGGCAACGAAAGCCAAACACTTCCTGAAATATATTCAATAAGAAAATTTGATACACGTCCTAATATGCCCGGTTGGCAGGTAAGAGTAGTACCATCAAAATCAGCAGCATTCAAAATTGACGGTGAAATGGGTAAAGTTGGGCGGGGAATTTATGATTTGATGAATAATATCGGAGCTCATGAATTGATTATTGAATCACCCCAGCATATAAAGAATATTTGTGATTTACCCGTTGAACAAATACAGCTTGTTTTTAAAGTTTACCAGTCACGGCTGAGAGATTTAAATAATGATGAACGGCTGAAATATACGCTTATATTTAAAAATCAAAGACCAAAATCGCCTTTCAGATACGGACACACACATTCCCAGCTTGCATCTCTTCCTCTTATACCTAAAGCAATACATGACGAGTTGATATCTGCAAAAGAATATTTTTCTTATAAAGAAAGATGTCTTTTTTGTGATATTATCAGGCAAGAGCAAAAGGATAAAACCAGAATTGTTGATGAAAATTCAGATTATATTGCTTTTGTACCATTTGCAGCGAAATTTCCTTTTGAATTGCTTATTTTACCAAAAAACCACAATGCCGATTACAGGTTAGAAAATGATTCATCATTGAAAAATTTATCACAGATTCTTAAAAACACCTTGTCAAAAATATCTATTGCTTTAAATGACCCGCCTTTGAATTATATACTGCATACTATACCGTATATGAGAGAAGAACAGGGTCATTGGAAAACTATTTTTGATGATTTCCACTGGCATATTGAAGTGTGTCCTCAGGTTAGTGAAATCACAGGCTTTGAATGGGGTTCCGGATTCCATATTCAGCCGCTTTTCCCGGAAATATGCGCAAAATTATTAAGAGATGCAAAATAATATCAGTATCAGCAATGCGAAGTTTTGAAAGAATTGCTGTTGAAAAACATTTAATTCCACCGGTTGTTCTAATGGAGAACGCCGGAAAAAATGTAGCAGAAATTATTTTGAAAAGATTTCATCCAAAACATGTAGCAATATTCTGCGGTGGCGGGAATAACGGTGGTGATGGTTTTGTAGTTGCAAGACATCTTTTTAATAAAAATGTAAAAGTAAAAGTATTTATTATACAGAAAGAAAATAAGTATAAAGATATTGCACGGCTTAATCTGAAAATTATAAGAAAAATCAAAGTTCCGATTATTAATTTATATTCAGATAAATTAAAATACTTTAAAACAGATTTAATTGTTGATGCGCTACTGGGCATCGGAATTAGCGGTAAAATACGGGAACCATATAAACAAGTAATTGAAAAAATAAACTCATTGAAGAAACCCGTAGTATCAATTGATATACCATCAGGCATAGATACCGACACAGGATTTAGTTTGGGAGCTGCAGTAAAGGCAAAAGTCACTGTTACTATGACAGCCATGAAACAAGGACTACTTTTAAACGATGGTAAAAAGTTATCAGGTAAGATTTATGTCGTTGATATAGGTATTAAGCTGAATTCTGTATTCTGAGTCCTGAATCCTGAATTCTTAATTCTTTCGTTAATAGGGAGGTGACAAAAATGGCAATGGCTAGTGGGATTATAATGGTCCGGTTAGTTGCAGGTAAAGAAAAACAAGCACTTAATAAACTAAGAAGCATAAAAGGTATAACACATATCAGTGCTGTACTGGGCAGGTGGGATTTAGTTATAGATGTTGAAGCAAATAGTATACAGGATTTGACAACCCTGGTTGTTCATAAAATACGTGCGACAATAGGTGTCTCTTCAACAGAAACACTTTTAACAACAGCAATATAAGTTATTTTACCACAAGCGTGTAAACCGCTTGTGTCAGGGGGATAATATGATAAAAGATATCACTAAAATCCTGCAGAAAACAGAATCAAATCTTATTAAGAATCTTGTGGCTTCAGGAGCGATTGTTCTCGGGGTTAAAATCAAAAATAAAGCAAAATTGCTAATCGACGATGTTAAGTTTTCTGATACTTTGCAATTGGAAATATCTAAAAAAGCGAAAATAGGCGGATTTATATCAACAGATGAACTTCCTCACTATGGGATTAGCAAAGCTGAGAAAAAAGCAATTGAAAAAGAGTTTTCCTGCGGTAAAAAAGATGTCGTTGTTTTTGTTGCAGCTGAGAAATCAAAGGCAGAGAAAGCAATTGAATTAATATCAGAAGAAATGGAAAAAAAGGAAATAAAAATAAAAAAACCGGCAAAAATCAATAAAATAAAAAAAGTAGGTCAGAAAACAGTAAAAATAAAGAAGATAAAATCTAAAAGTAAAAAGTAATATTCCAAAACCATATTAATATGAAAATTGTCCTTAGAAGTATTTTTTTTGTTATCCTTTTTAGCTCACTGTTATTTATCTCCAACGTATATTCCGAATACATTAAGCTGAAAAATGGTGTAAATGTTATTTTTGACAGCGACAAAAATTCCTCTTTATCAGCGATTCAGGTATGGGTTAGAGCAGGCGCTGTAGATGAAAGTAAAGAAGAATCCGGGATATCTCACTTTATAGAACATACGATTTTTAAAGGAACTAAAACAAGGACACAAAAAGAAATTGCCCCTGAAATCGAAAAAATAGGCGGAATTATTAATGCAGCTACATCTCTGGACTACACATATTTTTACACTATTGTATCAAGCAGTTATTGTTTAAAAGCAGTTGAGATATTAACAGATGCTATTTTGAACCCGGAATTTCCGGCTGAAGAGATAGAAAAAGAAAGACATGTCGTTGTTGAAGAAATTAAAAGAAAAGATGATAATCCTCAATCACAGCTTTTTAATGAATTTTACGAACAGGTTTATTCTCCGCTTAAATATGCGCAAAGAGTTATTGGAACTGAAGAAATTATTTTAAACTTAAAAAGAGGTGATTTACTGGCATTTCACAAGAAATTCTACACATCTGAAAATATTTTTATTGTAGTGACAGGAAATTATGAAAAGAACGAAGTTTTAGCTGTATTAAGTAATAATTTTGGAAAATTACCGAAAATTAAAAGCCAGAAAAGAATATTTTCGTCAAAAGATTTAAATGTTTCCAAAAAGTTATCAAAAAAAATCATTAAAAGAGATGTCTCTCAGGCTTACATTTTATTAGGTTTTCCGGCAGCAAACATAAACAGCAAAGATCAATTTTCATTAGATATTGCATCTTATATATTGGGTAACGGTAAAGCATCGAGATTGAATAAGAAATTCGTTGAAGAATCCAGACTTGCCTTTAATATTACGTCGTCTTTTGTAACCCAGGAAGGACCGGGGTTGTTTTACGTTTATTCACAATGTCTACCCGGGAATGTATCAACTTTATCAAATAGGATTTTACTTGAGCTGCTGGATATTTCAATGAATGGTGTTTCCGACGAGGAACTAAATAGGGCAAAAATACTCTTAATAAGAGATAAACTATTACAATTACAAACGCCGGACGGTAAAGCGGAAGAATTAGGATTTTATGCTGTTTTGGGGAACAAAAATATTCCGGAGAGTTATGTGAAAAACGTAAGAAAGGTGACAACATCTAACATAAAGAAAGTAATTTCAAAGTATTTAATATTTCCGGATATACCGACAATTGTAATTACACCATAATTTTATGAAAAAAATATTATTCTTGTTTCTTACTTCTTATTTCTTGCTTCTTGTTTCTATTCTTTCTGCTCAGATTAACAAAATACAGTTAGAAAACGGTTTTACTTTAATTCATTTAGAGAAAAAGGAAATTAAGTTAGTATCTGTAAATTTATTTATAAAAAGAGGGTCTGCAAGTGAATCAGATAAAGAAGCGGGACTGACTAATCTTATGGCTGATTTACTGCTGGAAGGTACGGTTAACCGCACTTCTGAAAAGATTGCAATTGAAACGGAGTTGCTAGGTGAAAGTATTTCAGCAAGCTGTTCAAATGATTTTGTGGGAGTATCAATGATTGTACCTTCAGAAAATATCGTTTCAGCTTTTGATATTTTCAGTGATGTTATAAATAACGCTTCTTTTCCCGAAAAACAATTAGAAAAAGAGAAAAACAGAACAATTGCAGCAATTAAATCAAAGTCAGATAATATATTTGATGTTGCATATGACCAGTTTAATGAAGCAATATTTGAAAATCAGCCGTATCATAAACCTGTAGAAGGTTATGAATCTACTGTTTCTTCAATCAACATTTCTCAAATATCAGACAATTACAGAAAATGTTTCAAACCGGGGAATATGGTATTATCTATTGCCGGTGATATTGACTTTGAAAAAGCAGAAATGCTTGTTAGGAAATATTTTGGTAATATAAAAATCATTGAAAGCGAAGAAAAAGCTTTAAGTCAAAAACAATTTAAGGATAATTGGTCAAATCCGTCACGAAAAATATATTCAGGAAAATTTCAACAATCGTATATTATGTCAGGTTTTGTTGCACCAAGTATTAATCAGAAAGAATACAGCACAATCAAACTTATTAACGCTCTTGTCGGAAATGGGATGGGTTCCATGCTTTTCACTGCATTAAGAGAAAGAAATGGTTTAGTTTATGAAGCAGATTCTTTTTACCCGACAAGAAAAGAAATTAGCGCTTTTGTGTTATATGCAGGGACATCAAAAGAAAATATAGGATTGGTTGAGCGGACATTTCAGGAAGAGTTAAAAAAGATATCAGAAGTCAATGAAGAAGAACTAAAAAATGCAAAGGAATATCTTAAAGGCACTTATTTGCTCGAACACAGGACAATTCAAAGACAAGCATGGTATCTCGGTTGGTGGGAAGTTATGGGAAAAGGATATAATTACGATATGCAATATTTAAATGATATTGATAATGTTTCAATAGCTGATATTAAAGAAGTTTGCGGTAAATATTTTAACGTTGATAAATTAACAACAGTAATAATAAAATAACAGGGAATATTAATGCGGCAATTGTTAATTTCTTTTTTAATCATTTTAATTTCTTTTAGCGGATGTAAAAAACCTGTTATTGAAAAGTCCTTGGTATCTAAATCGGTTTTTGGAGATTATTATATTGAGGCATCAATTGGAGATGCTTCATATCTGAATCCTGTCTTATCTTCAGATTCTGCATCAGGCGATATTAACAATCTTGTTTTCAACGGTCTGGTAAAATACGATAAAAATATAATAATAGTAGGTGATTTGGCAGAATCATGGAATGTATCTGATGACGGGAAAGTAATAATTTTCAATTTAAGAAAGAATGTTAAGTGGCATGATGGACAACCGTTTACAGCAGAAGATGTAAAATTTACTTACGAAAAACTTATCGACCCGAAAGTAAAAACGCCTTATTCTTCCGATTTTGAACTTGTAACAAAGTTTGAAATAATTAACCCGCATAAAATAAAGATTACATATAAAAAACCGTTTTCACCCGGTCTAATATCATGGGGAATGGGAATCATACCAAAACATATATTTTCCGCTAAAAACGGAGAAAGCGTTGATTTTAATACTCATCCGGCAAACAGGAAACCGATTGGCACTGGACCTTATAAATTTGTTGAGTGGAAAACAGACGAAAAAATAGTGCTTGAAGCAAATTCTGATTACTTTGAAGGCAGGCCAAACATAGCAAAATATATATATAGAATTATTCCGGACGAGTCAGTTCAGTTTTTAGAATTGCGAAGTGAAACAATAGATTCCATGGGTTTAACACCCGACCAGTATAATGCTTATCAGAGTTTTTTCAAAAATTATAATAAGTTTAGGTATCCGTCGTTCGGGTATTCTTACCTCGCATATAACCTTTTAAACCCGCTTTTTAAGGAAAAGAAAATAAGACAAGCAATTGCCTATTCAATAAATAAAAAGGAAATAATAGGCGGTATATTACTCGGTTATGGTGTTCCTGCAACCGGTCCTTTTCCGCCGACAAGCTGGGCTTATAATCCTGACGTAAAAGACTATGAATATAATCCTGAAAAGGCAAAAGATATTTTTAAAAGTTTCGGCTGGAAAGATTCAGATAATGACGGTTGGCTTGATAAAAATGGCAAAAAGTTTGAATTTACGCTAATTACCAATCAGGGTAATAAATCACGGTCAATAGCTGCCGAATTGATACAGGAACATCTTAAAAAAGTAGGCATAAAAGTTAATATAAGAATTTTAGAATGGTCAACATTCATTCATCAATATGTTGATAAGAAGAATTTTGATGCTATAATTTTAGGCTGGGCATTATCAAGGGACCCTGACCAGTATGGAATATGGCATTCGTCACAAAGGAAGGAAGGACAATATAATTTCATATCTTATGAAAACAAAGAAATTGATAAGCTTTTAGAAGAAGGACGTGTAATTTTTGATATAAAGAAAAGACAGAAAATCTATAGAAGAATGCATGAAATATTGGCTGATGAACAACCTTATACTTTCCTGTATATTGCAGATGCGCTTCCTGTAATTCATAAAAGATTTATTGGTCCGGAAGTCGCCCCTTTGGGTATTGGCTGGAATTTTAAGGAATGGTACGTCCCAAAAGAAAAACAGAAATACACAATACAGGAATAAACCACAGGACTATGCTACCCCTCAACTCTTTCTTCTCCCCTAAGGGGAGAAGATGAAAGATGAGGGGGAATATTATATGACTTTTGGCGAAAAGGTTTGAAAATAAACAATAGGACTAATTTATGATTAATTATGTCTTTAGACGATTGCTTCTTATGATTCCCGTTATTTTTGGTATAACAATAATGACTTTTCTTGTAATGCATCTATCACCCGGGAAACCGACTGATGTTTTGACCGATATGAACCAAAAAATCAGTGTAGAAGCAAAACAAAGATTGGTTGCTATTTATGGTCTTGATAAACCTATTTATGTCCAATACTGGTTATGGGTTAAACGGTTAGTAAAACTTGATTTTGGTAAATCATTCAAAGATGACAGACCGGTAATAAAAAAGATAGTAGAACGTTTCCCTGCAACCCTTCTTTTGAACTTTTTTTCAATAATACTTATTTTTATTGTTGCAATCCCTATCGGTGTTTTTTCCGCTGTAAAAAAAGGTTCTTTTTTTGACAAAATTACAACTGTTAGCGTTTTTATCGGATTTTCAATTCCTACGTTTTGGCTGGCTATACTTTTGATGATTTTATTTGGACTTCAGCTGGGATGGTTTCCAGTTTCAGGTTTTCGTTCAATAAATTTTGACGAACTTACTGTTTTCGGGAAAATATCAGATCTTGCAAAACACCTTGTTTTACCTGTTTTTATATCAGCATTTACAGGACTTGCAGGACTTTCAAGATATACAAGATCCGCAATGCTCGAAGTGTTGCATCAGGATTATATAAGGACTGCCAGGGCAAAAGGTTTATCTGAAACATCTGTAATTTTTAAACATGCATTGAGAAACGCACTTATTCCTATAGTTACTATTATTGGTCTTACCCTTCCGGATTTAATCGGCGGTTCTTTTATCTTTGAGACAATTTTTGCCTGGCCCGGAATGGGACGGCTTGGATACGAAGCGATAATGTCAAGAGATTATCCTGTTATTATGTGTGTGGGAACTATTGTAGCGGTTTTAACACTGCTTGGCAATCTGATAGCAGATATAACATATGCATACGTAGATCCAAGAATAAGGTATAGAAAATGAACACTCCCTTTTGTTATTCTGTCATTCCGTGCTTGACACGGAATCTATTTCTTTATCTTCTGGATTCCCACTTTCGTGGGAATGACATAAGGTGACCCTATGCAAGCCACAGGGAATTGTAAGTTAAATATTTATGCTAAAAATATATTTAAATAAATTATTTAAAAATAAGCTCGCAGTTACAGGAACCTTAATAATAATTTCTTTAATTTTAATCGCAATTTTCGCTTCATGGATTTCAACTAATAATCCAATTGAAGGAAATATTATAGAACGATTGCAGCCACCGTCAAAAAGTCATATTTTAGGAACTGATGAGATAGGTCGGGATGTTTTTTCAAGAATGATTTATGGGACACGTATTTCTATATCAGTCGGTATTATCGCTGTAGGCATTTCTGTTATTATCGGAACGATTCTTGGGCTTATATCCGGTTATTTTGGCGGAAAAACAGATGCTATAATCATGCGATTTGTCGATGTGATGTTATGCTTTCCGACATTTTTTTTGATTTTAATGGTAATAGCTTTTTTAGAACCGAATATTTATAATGTAATGATTGTAATAGGGCTTACTTCCTGGCCAAGTCTTGCGCGGTTAGTTCGCAGCGAAACACTTTCAATAAAGGAACGCGATTTTATAACTGCCGCTAAAGGGCTTGGACTTAAAAAGAGAAAAATTATTTTTGTTCATATTTTGCCGAACGTTATGGCACCTGTAATAGTTGCAAGTATTTTAGGGGTTGGCGCAGCCATACTTACCGAATCAGGACTTTCCTTTTTAGGGCTTGGGGTACAACCACCAACGCCATCATGGGGAAATATTTTGACAAGCGGAAAGGATTATATACATATCGCATGGTGGCTTTCATTTTTCCCGGGGCTAGCCATTTTAATAACGGTTCTTGGCTGGAATCTTTTAGGTGAAGGATTGCGGGATGTTTTTGACCCGAGAGCGAGTTAAACAATATGCCTGATATTTTATCTATAAAAAATCTTTTTGTTGAATATAAAGTAGGGGAAAAATCAATACCTGCGGTTAGGGACGTTTCATTTACATTAAACAAAACCGATTCTCTTGCAATAGTTGGCGAGTCCGGCTGCGGAAAAACAACGCTCGGGCTTTCTATAATAAATCTTTTACCTAAAGAAGCGAATATCTCAAATGGAAAAATATCCTTTTATGGTGAAGATATTCTACAACTAAAAGGTGATGAAATAAGAAAAATCAGAGGTGCTAAAATAGGCTTTGTTTTTCAGGACCCGTTGTCATCGTTAAATCCTGTAATAAAAATTGGCGAACAGATAAGAGAAACTCTTAAAGCACACAATAAGGATTATTCGGAAGATAAAATAAATAAGATTTTAGAAATGGTCCAGTTGAATAATCCTGAAAGAATAAGAAATTCCTACCCGCACCAGCTATCAGGCGGAATGCGGCAAAGGGTTATGATTGCTCAGGCTCTTGCACCTAATCCTGAAATTCTTATTGCGGATGAACCGACTACTGCCCTGGATGTAACAATTCAAAAAGAAATACTTAAACTCTTTGAGAAACTTTCGAAAGAACTTAATTTAACAATAATATTTATCACTCATAATTTTGGGATTATTTCTGACTTGTGTAACAGAATTATTGTTATGTACGCAGGTGAAATTGTTGAAGAAGGTAATACAAAAGAAATATTAAAAAATCCGCTTCATCCTTATACTAAAGCACTTTTGTCGGCAATTCCTAAGGCAAATGTGAAACAAACAAGGTTTAACACAATACCGGGGGATGTTCCTGAACCTGCATTGTTGCCGGATGGCTGCAAGTTTAATCCAAGGTGTCCGAGAAGAATAGAAAAATGCCTAAAGAACGTTCCACAGTTGGTTGAGAATGATAATAGGAAATTAAGGTGTTTTAACCCATGAAAATATTAAAGAAAATAATAAATATTATTTTTGGATTAGCGATAGCTATAGTAGTTGTAATGGCAGTTATAGATATTTACAATTTCCTGAGTATAAGAAATGAATATAATCCTGTGAAAAGACAAATATACTATATCTCCAAGGATATTAAGCAAATAGAAAAGGAAAGAAATAAAATATATAAACAATCAAATATATTGAAAAGCAGGCAACTTTTATTAATTGAAAATAATAAAAACTTAATTGAAAAAAGTATATATTATTCAAATGAAAATTTATTGACATCTGGTAGAATAAATGAAATTATTAACAGTAAAGATATTTACATTCTTGTAGATACTAAAGAAAATGTTCTTTATGTTAAGCAAAAAGGGCAAATTATAAAAGAAGCAAAATGTTCCGTAGGTAAAGGCGGGACGATTGTAGATAAAAAAACAGGAAGAAAATGGGAATTTATTACACCAAGGGGTGTTTTTGTAATAAAAAGTAAGATAGAAAACCCGATTTGGGTTAAGCCCGATTGGGCATTTTTAGAAGATAAAAAGGATATACCGCTGCTAAATGCTCCGGAAAGAAGAGTAGAAGGGGAACTTGGCAAATATGCAATGGATTTAGGTTTTGGTTATAAGATTCATGGAACCCAAAAAGAGGAATTTTTAGGAAGGGCGGTTTCGCATGGCTGCATCCGGTTAGGAGCAGTTGATTTGGAATATATATATAACATTGTAAAAATCAATAAAACTGTTGTATATATTTATTAAGACTTACCCCTCACCTCTTTCCTCTCCCCACAGGGGAGAGGACGAAAGGTGAGGGGGGGGATATTATAGAATTTTCATAGGGTTTGTTTGATATAAAATAAGGGTAATTACAGGTTTAAATGAAACGAGGGTATAGTGATTAAATTTTTTAGGATTATATTAAGGATTTGTATATTATTTATATTTGGTATAGCTTTATTTATACATTTAAAACTTCCAAGTTATACCAATGCAATGGAACATGAAACATCAGAATTAAACAAGCAATTGAAAATGCTTTCAAATCAGAAAAATTATGAATTGATATTAATCCAATCCGATTACAGCGATGTAGAAGTAATAAAGCAGGATATGATACCAAGCCTTGAAAATGAGAAAAAATCGTTAATGGAACAGTATAAAGCTTTGTTTAAAGAGAATAGATTGCTTAATGGACAACTTAACATACTTACAACTAAAATAATATTTGACACGACATCAAACAGATTGAAACTTGTCAAGAGAGGAAAGATAGTGTCAGATATACCTGTTTATAAAAAATTTGTACAAGACTTTTTAAAGAGTGAAATTGATAAGAAAATATTAAAAGTACTTGCAAAAGAAAAAATGCCTACGCCGATAAGACCGGTATGGACATTTGAGGATATAACAGTAGAAATCCCAGCTGAGAATTCCCCTGAAAGATTAATGACAGGAGCTCTTGGAAATTATGCAATCTATTTCACTGATTTTCTCATAATACATGATAAATCAAAAAATTATAAGTATCACGATACGATAAATCATGTTTGCATACAGTTGAATACAAAAGCTATGAAGAAATTTTATGATTCTATTTATGTAGGCAATAAATTATATGTTGAATAATTTAGTTTTAAAAACCACTGATGTAAGTAAAAGTTTTTTAATTGAAAAAACATTATTCATAGGTGCGCCTATTAAAGTAAAAGCAGTTGAAAAGGTTTCAATTGCTTTGGAAAGAGGGAAAGTTTTAGGAATAGCAGGCGAATCGGGAAGCGGAAAAACGACACTTGCTAAAATCATTGTAGGATTTATACGGTCTGATTCAGGCGATATTATTATAGATAATGAAAATATATTAAGTTACACAAGAATTGAACTTGCCCGTAAAATTCAGATGATTTTCCAGGACCCGTTTTCTTCGCTTAATCCAAAACTTACTGTAGGAACAATGATATTTGAAGCAATTAGAACAACAAACAAAAATTATGAGATAAAAAAACGTGCAATAGAGATTTTAGGGTTTGTCGGTTTACCCGAAGCTTCATTAAAAAAATATCCTCACCAATTTTCAGGCGGTCAAAGGCAGAGGATTGCAATTGCAAGGGCATTAGCAGTAGAACCGGAAATAATTGTTGCAGATGAGCCCGTTTCTTCTTTAGACATTTCAGTCCAGGCACAGATTATGAATCTTTTCCTGGATTTAAAGGATAATTTGGGGTTATCGTATATCATAATTTCTCACGATTTGAATTTATTAGGGTCAGTATCGGATGAGATTGCAGTGATGCAGAACGGTAAGATTGTTGAACAAGATAAACCAAGTGAAATTATAAACAACGCAAAAAATCCTTATACGCAAAATTTAGTTTCATCAATACCGATTTTAAATGTATAGGAATTTCAGTGTTTAGCAGAGCTAACGCTCTGCGGCTACAATATCAATTGGTTTGTAGCTGCAAAGCGAAGCTTTGCTTAACTTGAATGCATATTAATAAAATGATAGATTTATTGAAGAATAAAAAAGACATTTGGTTTGTAGGCGGTTATGTCCGCGATTTGTTATTAGGTAAAGAAACAAAAGATATTGATTTGGTAATACGGGGTAACGCAAAAAGTATAGCAAGCGATTTTGCTAATAAAAGCAAAGGTAGTTTTGTGGTTTTAGACGATTTTAACAAGATATACAGGGTTATTACCGGTGGTGAAATATATGATTTCTCGAAAATGCAGGGAAAAGACATCTTTGAAGATTTAGGGAGACGGGATTTTACTATAAATTCTATTGCATTGCCGGTTGAACACAGTTCAACTTCAATACTTACCGGTATAATAGACCCTTTTAAGGGTTATTCCGATTTAAAACACAAAATTATCAGGTGCATTTCAGAAAGAAATTTCATTGACGACCCTTTACGGCTTTTACGTGCTTACCGGTTTTCCGGGCAATTAAAATTTAAGGTTGAAAAAAATACCGAAAGCTTTATAAAGAAACATTCTGTTAAACTAAAAAATGTTTCCGCTGAGAGGATTCAAAGCGAAATATTCCTGATATTACAATCCAAAAACAGCTATTTTACAGTATTAAAGATTTATGATTCCGGTTTGCTTGGTGTTATACTGCCGGAACTCACCTTAATGAAAAATGAAGCAAAGTGTTACTACGGTAAAATGGGACTATTAAGCCACTCATTTAAAACTTTAAAAGTATTAGAGAATTTTTATGATACTAATTTCAAAAAAATATTCCCCAAGCATTATGAAAAGATAAACCGGCATCTTGATGAAAATATTTCGAGAATATTAAAGAGGAGAACACTCTTAAAACTTGCTGTGCTTTTACATGATGTCGGGAAACCGCTATCTTCCAAAAAAATTGACGGTCGCCTGCGGTTTTTCGGACATGAAGATACAGGAAGTGATATAATCGGTAATATAGGCAAGCGATTGAAAATCTCAAAAGATGAAATACGGTATCTTAAGATTCTTACAAAACATCATATGCGGTTAGGCAACCTTACATCTGCATCAAAATTGACAGATAAAGCCGTTTGGCGGTATTTTAGAGACCTCGGAAATGATGCTATTGACCTTATCGTATTATCTGTAAGCGACGCTTATACATACCCCGAAAGCAAAATAAGAAACCTTCATAAAACAGTTGCCAATAAATTATTAAACAGATATTATTTAAAGAAAGAAAAGGTCGTTCCGGAAAAACTGTTAAACGGCAGTGAAATTATGAAAATATTAAAAATCCCGGAAGGACCATTAGTAGGTAAAATCCTACATAAACTTGAAGAAGCACAAGTAACAAAAAGAGTAAAAACAAAAGAAGAAGCCAAAAAGTTCATAAAAAATATTTGCAAAAATATGAAAAAAATATATAATGAAATTGTTAAAAAATCTAACAATCTCTGATTACGCCGATTAAAGACAAGATTACACAGATTAGATTCCGACGGTAATATCTGCGTAATCGTCTTTTAAAATCTGTGTAATCTTGCGATGAGGTCGCTAATTATGGATTATGTGCCTGCTGTAAAAAGTGAAATAGAACATTTAAAGGCGTTACACGAGATTGCATCATTTTTAAGTTTTAAGCTTACTCTTAAGGAACTATCCGGTAAGATTTTATCTATTGTTATTGATACTTTGAAAATTGAAACTGCGACTATTTATACTATTGATTATGAACAGAAACGGCTTACATGTCTTACAAGCGTTGGTAAAAATAGTGAAGGGATTATCAAACGTGATGAGCGATTGAAACATAAGCTTGGTTTTGGATTTGTAGGTTGGGTAGCACAAGTAGGCAGGTCCGAAATAGTAAATGAACCGCAGAAACACGTACAATATTCAAAAGAAGTTGATGATATCGCCGGTATTACTACTAAAAACATACTTTGTGTCCCGATTATATTAAAAAATAAAAATTACGGAGCAATTGAAGTCATAAATAAGCAAATTAAATTTGAAGAACTGGACAAAGAACTACTTTTAACAATTTCCAGTTTTATTGCTATGATGATTGAAAATACCGAGTTATACCAGGAAGTCCTGTATTCAAAGGACTATACAGAAAACATCATTGAAAGTATCCCCGGCGGTTTTATTTCTGCAAATAAAGAGGGCAAGATAACAATGTTTAATTCACAGGCACAAAATATTTTAGGTATAAATAAATCATCTGCAATTGGTAAAAATACGAAAGATGTATTTATAAGACAAACCGAGATACCAACAATCCTTTTCGATGCCTTTATAAATCAGCAAATATTAAACAGGCAGGAAGTTTATACATTAGGGAAAAACAACAAACGAATCCTAATAGGATACGGAACCATATTAATTAAAGACAAACTAGGCAAATTAGCCGGCAGCGGAATGATTTTCCAAGACATAACCGATTTTGCAAAATAATTTTTACCCTAATTTACTAATTCACTAATCAACTAATTAACTTTTTTATCACGCGGGTGTGGTCTAATGGCAGAATGTCAGCTTCCCAAGCTGAAGACGGGGGTTCGATTCCCCTCACCCGCTCAATTATTTTGCGTTCCCTACCGGAAACGTAAAATAATGATCCCGATCACATATTCAGTTATAAATAAAAATCGGGATAATAAATAGAGGATTTCACGGAAATTCAAAATTTTCAATACCTAGTCCTGTCATAAGGACTAGGTATATGTCCATATTATACTCGTTCGGACCTACTGGACCGGACAAGTAGGTAACCCCGATTACATATTCACTTATGAATAAGAATCGGGGTAATCAATAAAGTCTTAAAGGAATTTTAAAACTTTAACCTTATTAGCAGCAAAGGACACTGCCCCATGAAAAGCCCCAGCCCTTATTACCTTTACATCCTAAAATGCTCCGACACCACTCTTTATACCGGAATCACATCTGACCTTAAAAGACGCCTCACCGAACACAATAAAGGCACCGGCGCAAGATACACCTCAAATAAAACACCCGTTAAATGCGTTTATACAGAAAAACACCCCAACAGGTCATCAGCAACAAAACGCGAAAGCGAAATAAAACGCTGGACAAAGGAAAGGAAATTGCGTTTAATAAAAAGTAGATAAGAACGAAGACTTTTGCAATAAATCTTGAAATTTGAGAAAAGACTGATTACTCAAGGTTTTAACAGAATTTGTTAGAGAAATAGAAGCTGAAAATAAGAAGTTGTTTGTAAAATAGATGACAATAAGGAATCGAAGATAATTAGAAGGAGCAATCAGCATGGATTTCAGAGCAGCACACAAATACATCCGGGAAAAAAATCCTAATACACAGGAGTGGGAATACTTTTATATTGATCCAAATACACAAAAGAGGTGGAAACTATCAAAGAATGAAGCGGAGACATTGGAAAAAGAACTGACAAACATACCTAAAACACAAGGTTTAGCAAAAGAACCGGATCAGATAACGAAAGAAGAGTTTAATAAAAAGACTATAATTATTCCAACTGGGCAAAATATGAATATTATGGATAACAATCTTTTAAATTTCATAAAGTATTGTCTTGGTTATGTAAAAGTAACCAGAGAACGTACAGTGCTGGCACAACAGAAATATTCTGTTAATTTGCCAACAGTAATTTTTGGATTACTCGGTTTATTAAATAGAGATACTGACGAAAAAGTTGGTGAATTAATTAATTTAAAAACTTTTTATAAATATGACCCAAAAGATGTTCCTGAAAGTGAAATGGATGTTTACGAAAAAGAAAAAGAACTGGCAAACAAAATAAATGATATTTATAGCAAATACAGAAATGACCAATATACAAAACAGATTATATTAAGTTTTGGATATTTTGAAATTGAAATTCCTATTGAAAGTAGTGAAGACATTATTTTACCAGATGAACAAACAGAAAATGTGGAAGAAAAATCAGTAAGAACCAAGATTGATAGGTATCCACTTTTTTCATTACCGGTAAAAATAGAACAAGAATTTAACAAAAAAACAGGTGCTAAGGAATATTCTATTTGTCTCGTTGATCCAGAAGTCCAAGTGAACATAGGAATGCTAGAATCAATACTCGGTGATGATTTGTATTTTCAGCTTTTAGAAGAGATGGGTAAATATGAAATTGAGGGGCAATTTACTTTGCCCATAATAAATTTAGATATTTTCATAGAAATATGGCACAAAATAAAGGCACAACTTAGACTAAAGAACACTAATTTTGATGAAAAATCTTTTTCACTTGAAGAAATAAAAATTGCTTTAAGCCCGAAAGCAAATTATTTTCTTGCCGATGATTTAGCAAAACTTACTCAATTAACAGAAGAAGAACTTAGTAAAACCGCGCTTACAAGCTGGGCGCAAGACGATGAATTAAACATCGAGACCGGCACTCCGCATGAAAAAGACTTATATTTTCCATTTCTTTACGACAAATATCAACTTTCTACGCTTTCAATTCTTGGAAACAAAGCGGCAATTATTCAAGGTCCGCCTGGAACCGGGAAATCAGAAACAATTTCAAATATACTTTGTCATCTTGCCGCTACTGGTAGTCGCGTACTTTTCGTTAGCCAAAAAGCACAAGCTCTTAAAGTTGTAAAAGATAAACTCAAAAAACTTGATGTAAAATATTTGTTTGGCTATCTTCCCAATCCAAACTCGGCGCAAATTGGGGAAGAAGATGAAGCAGATGGTATTGCGCCACAATTAAGTGCACTCGGAGCTCATATTGAAAAACTTGGATACAAATTTAATGCAAGAAAACATTTAGTGGAATATAGTGGCGACAGTATTTCATCTCCAACGATTGATAAGATTGTTGAAGAAAAAGAAAAAAATCGTAATGCGCTAAATGAAGTTATTGCTATTCAGAGAAAATATTACCAGTTACATCAAGAGCTTATTCAGCTTAAAGAATATGATGTTAATGTTTCCAATTTTGAATATTTTGCCAAAAGTTTTTCATTTGCCGAATGGCAAGAAATAAAAAATATAAGAATGGAAATAGAAACACTTAACAAAGTTATCGGAGAATACGAGCGAAGCGACAAAAAGAAAGAATTTGATCGGTTTTTGCGTATTCTTAAACTAAATAGTGAACATTTTTCTGAAGCAATTGAAAATATTAGAGATGATGTTGCAAAAACAGGTTATGACCGCCATTCAATATTTTTCCGTAAAGTTAATAATATAATTCGAAATTTACGTCTCAGTAATATTCGCAAGAAACTACCACTCGAAATTGTTGATTATATAGATAAAATATTGGCCAGCGAGATATCACGAAACGAACAATCAAAGGAACTGGATTATCTTTATAATCATTGTTCTTACTATGAAAATATCCAATTCCTTAATAATGTTGAGAAAATATTACAACAAAAATTAAGTAATTGTGGTATCACCAATGACGAGTTTGAGGTTTTAGACGATAAAATTGATAATTTAAAACTTACGGATTTTAAAGAAATAAAAAATAGAATTCTACGTGTACAGGAAATAAAATCAGAACTTAAAAAACTAGCAAAAACGGACAGCACAAATAGGATAGGTTCTGAGTTAAAACGAACAGAGGAAAAAAGAATTAAGCGAGTCGCTCTTTATATCCAAAATATTATCAATAAGGGAATAATTGAGAAATGGAAAACGGGAATAACAATCAAGCAGGTTGTAAGAAAACTTGCAAGTGCTTTTGGAAAGTCAAAAAAAGCGTTTAAAACATTTGATAATCTTCGTAAAGATGTGAATAATTTCAAAGCGATCCTTGATTTAATTCCTGTTTGGATTATGGAACTTGATGATGCCAGTCGCATTATTCCGCTTGAGGCTGGGATTTTCGATTATGTAATTTTAGATGAGGCGTCTCAATGCAACGTCGCTTATACTTTGCCAGTTATGTATCGGACAAATAGAGTTTTATTTGTTGGTGATAGCGAACAAATGCGTGATAGTACGATAATGTTCAAATCAAATCGCATATTTGATGAACTGGCACATCGTTATCAAATACCAGAAGAAAGACAAATTAAATCAACTGGTTCTGCTGTTCAATCTGTTTTAGATATTGCATACAAGCGAGGTTTTATGGATAGACCACTCCGATATCATTACCGTTCACCGGCAGAATTGATAGGTTTTAGTAATGAATATTTTTATACACCCAAGGGCAAGGAGTTAATACCAATTAACAATAATTATCTTACTTACAAAAATACAAACCGCATAATGATTATTCATGAAATTAAATCAGATTGGAGTGAAGAATTTTCGGACAATGTAAATGTTGCTGAAGCAAAAGGGGTATTAGAACTTTTTAAGGAATTACGTAATGATAAACGCTATCATGAAAAATCTATTGGTATTTTATCATTTTTTAACGCTCAAGCGACTTATATCCGCGACCTCTTTGAGAAAGAGGGATTTAGAGAAGAAGATGACAATTACATAGTTAGTATTATTGAGGGTATTCAGGGTGATGAGAAAGATATTATAATTTATTCATTCGTCATCAGGATGCCTGAGCAAAAAAATAGATATGTGCCGTTAACAGGTGAAGGTGGCGATATTCGAGCCGATATAAACAAAGGTAGAGTTAATGTTGCGTTTTCACGGGCAAGATTGCAAGTACATTGCTTCATCAGTTTGTCACTGCAAGAAATGCCAGAGAGAATTTGGTTGAAGAAATATCTTGAATACGCACAAGATAACGGAGAGGTTAAATTTTATTCAACCGATCTCAAGCCATTTGATTCTTATTTTGAAGAAGAATTTTTCAATCTTTTACTCGCGTATCTAAAACATGGTTATAAAATTCAAAATCAAGTGGAAAGTTGTGGTTTCAAGATTGATTTTGTCATAAGTAATACAAATACAGGAAAGCGTATTGCAATTGAGTGTGATGGACCATGTCATTTCAAAGACGAAATAGATGAGGCATATGGTATCCATATTGAAAGTGATGAGGAACGCCAACGTGTTCTTGAAGCTGCAGGTTGGAGATTCTGCCGAATTAAATATGCCGATTGGATAGATGAAAAATTTGATCGCAACACAGTGTTTCAATTTATAATTGATTTGTTAAAATAAACAGGAAGAAGAAGGACGATGTTTAAATGGTTGTCTTATAGGGAATGATGAATGTTGTTAGATAAATAGATAAAGGGAAGTTAGGGGACATCAACTAACTTTAAAGTGGTGCATAACAGTTGGTACGGTAGGTATCCTAAGTTGGGTACCGATATATTCCATCATAATTACACAATAAATAAGTTCATAGGCTAACGATGGGATGGCTTAGTTGATTTCTCAAAATTTCAACAATAATCTTGATAGATAATTGAAAATAAAAAGTAATGCTTATCTTCTCAAATTAAAGTTTTCTTAGTATATAAATTATGCCTAAACTAACATTTTTTGGTGGTGTAGACGAAATCGGTGGGAATAAGATTTTCCTTGAAGAAGGCAATACTAAAATATTCCTTGATTTTGGTATGTCTTTTAATGAAGAGGGGAAATTCTTTGAATTCCCTTTATTAAGACCAACAAACATAGATGACCTTCGTAAAATAGGTGTTATTCCTGAGATAGAAGGCCTTTATAAGAATGCCGGACTTAAAGTAAGTTATGAAGCTAATGGAGATTTTACTGTAAATGGGATTCCTGAAGACCGCAACGTGGATGCTATACTCTTATCACACGGGCATCTTGACCATTCCGGTTATCTTGGGTTAGTTCGTCCCGATATTCCCATCTATTCATCTGCTGCTACAAAAAAATTCCTTAAATTAAGAGGCGATATTAATAAAAACTGGGCTGCTGAAGCCGAGCAGGAATCTTTTAACGTTATTGAGTTAAATGAAGAGAAGCAGATTGGCAGGGATATTAAAATCCGCAGGTTTGATGTGGACCATTCAGTAGTCGGCGCAAGTGCATTTTTGATTTTAACTAAAAATAAGAAAATAGTGTATACCGGTGATTTCAGGTTCCACGGGTATAGGAAAAAAGAAACAGAATCGTTTTTAGAAGCTATATCAAAAGAAAAAATAGATGTTTTAATTACAGAAGGTACACGTTTATCAAGAAATGAGGACAACGATGCATTAGAAAGTGAAGACGAGGTTTTTGCAGCTGCATGCGATATTACAAAAAAAGAGAAAGGATTGGTAATTTATGATGCTTCTCCCGCAGATATAGACAGGGTAAGGACTTTACACAGGGTGGCAAAAGAGACGGGAAGAGAATTGGTAATTGATGATAAAAAAGCTTACTTTATTTTGTATTTAAATTATAATGAACCTAAAAATATTGTTGATAATTTATTGAGTATAGATGATTTTAAAATCTACTTATCCAGGGAAAAGCTTAATAAAAAATCTAAGAAATACTCGGAAATGCCTACTGCAGCAATGAATTTGTTTGTTGAAACTTTTGTTACCGGAAGAGATGGTTATCAGAGGATATTGCTTTCAGCACAGGATACTGCTGAAAAGCATCCGGATGCAATAAAAATACCAAATGAAAATATTTTCTGGGGTCCTATAGGGAGGGAAGCAATTTTAAGTAATCCGGAAAAGTATATTTTGTATACTTCAAACGGACCTCTTACGTTCCTGCAGTTTTTACCGGTTAATGGGAAAATACAGGGAACTTATATATACGGAAAAGCAGAACCGTTTAACGAAGAAATGGAGTTTTCGTATGATATACTTAAAAATTGGATAAAACTCGCCGGATTGAAAATGGAACATGCACACACGTCAGGGCACATATCCAAAAAGGACTTGAAAAAATTTATAAAATCGGTTAATCCAAAATGTGTTATACCTGTTCATACTGAAAATTCTGCTATATTTGAAGAGTTTGGAGTGAAGGTTTTAAGACCGGAATTGAGAAAGTCAATAGAATTGTGAAAACCCTTGCATATAGACACTGAACAAGTAGCAGACTGAGAATAAAAGAAAAATACTATAAGGAATCCCCCCTAGTTTTGTTGTAGACAAAACTGGCAGGGGGGTACTTTTTCTGCGAAAAAGTAAAAATATCCTTGACTTTTTTCAATCAAAATGTAAAATAAGATTATGGCTAAAAAAACTTTTATACTTGACACGAACGTTTTGATTCATGACCCGGAAGCATTTACTGAATTTAAGGACAATAATGTTGTTATTCCTATGACAGTTATTGAGGAACTTGATAATTTAAAAACGTTACATGATGAAAGAGGTAAAGCAGCAAGAAGCGTATCGCGTAAATTAAGTCAACTTATTATAAAAGGCAGGCTCAGCGAAGGCGTTTCTTTAGCAGATGGCGGAAAACTGTTCGTAGAACTTGAACAAAAACTAACCCTACCTTACGATTTTTCAAACTCAAGGAAAGATAATCTCATTCTTTCTTCGGCATTTGCAAGACAAAAAAAGGGAGAACAGGTAGTATTCATAACAAAAGACATAAATTTGAGAATTAAGGCAGAAGCAATAGGCGTTAAAACTCAGGATTATGAAAAAGAAAAAATAAAAATCGAGCAATTATACCAGGGTTACAGGGAAATCAGCGTATCAAGCGAAGTGCTTGATAAATTTTATAAAAATAAATCAACAAAAGTAAAAGAAGAACTTACCGCAAATGAATTTGTAATGTTAAAAGATGAATCAAACCCGCAAAAGTCAGCACTTGCCAAGTATGATATGAAGTCAAAAACACTCGTTGCGCTTGTTTATAAAGAAACTGCTGTTTGGGGACTAAAACCGCTGAATATGGAACAAAAATTTGCATTTGAGCTTTTGCTTTCGGATAGTATCATGCTTGTAACTCTTATCGGTGTTCCGGGTGCAGGTAAGACATTATTATCCTTAGCGGCAGGACTTCAAAAAACAATAGATGAAAAAAATTATAAACGGCTCCTTGTAGGGAAATCAGTAACGCCTGTCGGTAAAGATATCGGATATTTACCAGGGACAAAAGAAGAAAAAATCTCGCAATGGATGGGTTCTATATACGATAATTTGGAGTTCCTTGTAGATAAAAACAATCCGGATGAGAATACCGAAGAAAAAGTCCAGTATTTCTTTGACAGCGGGAAAATCGAAATTGAAGCATTAGCGTTCCTTAGGGGCAGAAGTATTCCTAAACAGTTTATTATTATTGATGATGCACAAAACCTTACCCCTCATGAAATAAAAACAATTATTTCAAGGGCGGGAGAAGGCACAAAAGTTGTGCTAACAGGTGACCCATATCAAATAGACAATCCCTACCTTGATGCCGATTCTAATGGTCTTACCTATCTTGTTGAAAGATTCAAAGGTCAGGAAACCTACGGGCATATTAGTTTTAAAAAAACAGAAAGATCAAATTTAGCAGCCTTAGCAGGCGAACTCTTATAATATAGGCGAATAAACATTAACATGATTCGCGTTTATTCGCGTTAATTCAGCGAACATTCGCGTTTTTTTTATTATGGATAACCTTTTTGCTGATTTACATGTTCATACAAAATATTCAGATGGAACATTATCTCCGGATGAAAGTGTTAGATATGCACAGGAATTTAAAATTGCTGCCATAAGTATAACAGACCATGATACAACCGATGGTGTGCAAATAGCGATAGACGAGGGTTTAAAAAGAGAAGTTGAAGTGATTCCCGGTATTGAACTTTCTGTTGAAATAGAAAATAATAAAGAACAGGAAATGCATATATTGGGTTATTTTATTAATTGGAAAGATTCGTTTTTGCAAGAGAGACTAAAAACATTCCGTGAAGCAAGAAAAGAAAGGGCATATCAAATATTGGATAAGTTTAAAAATCTTGGAGTTGTTATTGATGAAAAAAGGTTATTTGGAATTGCAGGTTTAGGCGTTATTGGTCGTCTGCATTTTGCAAAAGCTTTAGTCGAAAATAAAATTGTTTCAAATATATCTGAAGCGTTCTGGAAGTATCTAGCTGTCGGTAAACCTGCGTATGTTAAAAAATATTGTTTATCGTCGGATGAAGCTATAAAGCTGATTTTGCAGGTTGGGGGTATTCCTGTGCTTGCGCACCCGCATTTTAAAGACATTGAAATTAATATTATTCCGCCACTTGTTAAATCAGGTTTAAAGGGTATAGAGGTCTGGCATACTAAACTTTCTTCAAGCGAGACTAAAAAGTTAAAAAATATAGCAGATAAACTTGGATTAGTAGCAACCGGTGGTTCTGATTGTCATGGTGCTATGGAAGGAGTTGCTTCAATAATAGGAACAGTGAAAGTTCCATATACAACTGTTGCTAAGTTGAAAAAACTTCAAAATGGCAATTTAAAAAATAACTAATATTTTTTTTCTTGACTAATTATTTAATTTTTATATAATATCAATTAAGACTTATAACTGAAGGAATTCCGTGACCTGCCTGCTGTTAGGTAGGAATTCGGAAGCTGCCCCGCAACGGTAAAGCCCGGTCTATCAGTTATGAAAATTCCGAGGGGAAAAAGGTGGTTTAAATTACCTGACTCTTTCTGGAGTTAGGTTTTTTTTTGTGGCAAGTCTCATAATTGTAGTCGCACCGCCTTGCGGTGCCATAATGTTGGCAGACCGAGGGTCTGCAACTACAAAAGTAAATAGGGGAAATAATACATATGATACAAGTTTATACAGGTAATGGCAAAGGGAAAACAACAGCTGCTATTGGTCTGTCTATAAGAACTTTAGGACACGGTATGAAAGTGTGCATAATCCAGTTTTTTAAAGATAAAAATTTTTATGGAGAACAAAATGTTTTATCAAAACTAAAAAAAATAAATTTTTATTCGTTTGCACAAAAGCATCCGTGTTTTTATAAAAATATAAAAATAAAAGATATTAAAAATGAATGTTCAGAAATTACTGGTTTGATTGAAAAGATATTTAAAGAAAATAAATATGATTTATTGATTCTTGATGAGTTAAATGTTGTTATTCATGACGGTTTTGTTGATGTTGAAAAGATAGTCAATCTGCTTAAAAAAAGACCAAAAACCATGGAAATAGTTATTACGGGAAGAAGTGCTCATAAGAAAATACTTAAATTAGCTGATTTAGTAACAGATATGCGGCTTGTAAAACATCCGTATTATAAAGGAATAAAATCACGTAAAGGGATTGAGTTTTAAAATGGGAAAAATAACATTTATTTTAGGCGGTGTAAGAAGCGGGAAAAGTTCATACGCCATTGAACTTGCCAAAAAGAAAAAAAATGTAATATTTGTTGCAACTGCTATGCCCTTTGATAATGAAATGAAAATAAGAATAGAGAAGCATAAAAAATCCAGACCTAAAAGTTTCAAAACGATTGAAATCAAAGATAATCTTTCAGATATTTATAAAAAGGATTTTGATACTGCAATTATTGATTGTCTTACAATTTTTGTTTCGAATTGTATGTTATACAAGAAAACTGAAGAAAAAATTGTTGATAATGTCAGAAGATTTCTTAGCGAATTTAAAAGCAAAAACAAAAATATGATTATTGTTTCAAATGAAGTAGGAATGGGAATAGTTCCCAAAAATAAGCTTGCAAGAGATTTTAGAGATATTTTAGGCAGGGTAAATCAGGTTGTGGCTGAATATGCAGATGAAGTTTATTTTTTAATAGCAGGAATTCCTATGACAATTAAAAAAATATGAAAGTAATATCTTCATGGAGCGGCGGAAAGGATAGTTGCTTGCATTGTAAAAAATAGTTTAAAAAATCTAGTTTTTCACTAAACGAGACATTTTTAACGGTGCATAAACCTAAAATTTCAAAACTCTCTCACTTCGTTCGTTCAAACATTGAAATTTTTTAACGGTTTATTCACCTAAATGTCTCTAAATCGTAAAAAACTATATTTTTCAATACTATGCTAATTATGAAATTATCGAATATAATTTAGGAGGGATAAATGTTAGGTAAAAAAATTGTGACTACTGTTGAAAACATCAAACCACTTGATGAAATTCTTTTAAAACATACACAAAAACGGCTTGATAATTTAACGAAACCATTGGGTTCTTTAGGGAGATTGGAAGAACTTGCAAAACAGGTTGTTGCAATTACAAAGAAAGAATCGCCGGAATTAAAAAAAAAGGTAATATTTACACTGGCAGCTGACCATGGGGTTGTGGATGAATGTGTGTCCTGTTATCCAAAAGAAGTAACAGCACAAATGGTTTATAATTTTATCCGTGGCGGCGCCGGAATTAATGTTTTAGCAAGACATATAGGCGCAAAAGTCATTGTTGCTGATTTAGGGGTAGCGGAAGAATTGAAAATTAAGGATTCAGGATTTTGGAATAAAAAAATAGCAAAAGGAACTAAAAATTTTGCAAAGGGTCCTGCAATGACGGAAGACGAAGCAATAAAATCTATTGAAATGGGAATAGAACTTGTTGAAGAGGAACTGAAAAATGGAATTGATATCATAGGCACGGGTGATATGGGGATTGGCAATACGACCTCATCTTCTGCAATAACTTCACTAATATGTAATGTTGAAGTTGAAAAAGTTACAGGGAGAGGAACCGGAATTGATGATAAAACATTAGGGAGCAAAATTGAAACAATAAAAAAAGCTATTGCATTGAATAAACCGAATAGCAAAAGCGGGATTGATGTTCTTTCTAAAGTCGGTGGTTTTGAAATTGGCGGGCTTGCTGGAATAATTCTTGCCGGTGCTGCAAATAAAATTCCTGTTGTTATTGACGGATTTATTTCAGGAGCAGCAGCTCTTCTGGCTTGTGCTATGCAGCCAACAACCAGGGAGTATTTGATTGCTTCTCACTGTTCGGTTGAACAGGGACATATTGTTATTCTGAATCATCTTGGATTAAAACCTATTTTAAATCTAAATCTTCGTCTTGGTGAAGGAACCGGAGCAGCGTTAGCGATAAATATAGTAGATGCAAGCTGCAAAATACTCACACAAATGGCGACTTTTGATTCGGCAGAAGTCAGCAAAAAAATGGAATGATGTTATGATTAAAAATTTCTTTTCAGCAATTGGTTTATTAACAATTATACCTGTACCTAAAAAATATTTACAGGAATTGAAACACCCTGTAATATTCTTTCCTGTTGTGGGGTTGCTGATTGGTTTTATTTTAATTGGAGTAAATATTGTTTTCTCGAAATTCATGCCAAAGCTTATAACGGATTTGTTTGTTTTAATAACATTAACTGTTATATCAGGTGGGATACATATTGATGGTTTTGCTGATACGATTGACGGTCTTTATGGCGGGAAAAATAAATATGAAATTATCAGGATAATGGATGATGTGCATATCGGTAGTATTGGAATGGTAGGAATAGTTTTACTTGTTCTGACTAAATTTTGTTTTATTTATTCACTGCCTCAAGAACATGTTTTCAAATCATTAATTCTAATGTCAGTTGTCTCAAGATTTTCTATGGTTCTTCCTATAATTATCTCAAAACCTGTAAAAGAAGGGTTAGGAAAGATGTTTATAAATTCATCTAAACTAACAGATTGCTTAATTGCAAGTATTTTGGCGTTATTATTAGTTTTCTTATGTTTTAAAACCACAGGATTGTTAGTGTTAATTGTAATAGTATTGACTACTTTGCTTATAACAAAATTATTTGAACATAAAATCGGTGGAATTACCGGAGATAATCTGGGGTTTATAAATGAAATATCCGAAGTTATTTCATTGTTTTTAATTATTGTACTTATATGACGCTCAAAGAGAGTTATAAAATGATGCTAAAAACTATTTTTTTCTTTTTATTTTTAACAAACACTACTTTTGCTGCTGAAATGCCGAAGAGAATAATTTCTCTTTTGCCGTCAATTACCGAGCAGCTTTATCTTTTGAATGTCGAAGATGAAATAGTCGGGGTTACAACTTTTTGCGATTACCCTGAAGCAGCAAAAAAGAAAGAAAAAATCGGGACATACATGGAACCTAATTTAGAAAAGATATTATCTCTTAAGCCGGATATTGTTTTGGCAAGCAATATACAGCCGGATGTTGTAAATAAGTTAAAAAAATTCGGCATAAATGTTTTTGCTTTTATAGAACCGATAAATTTTACACAAATATGCGAACAATTTGTCCAAATTGCAAAAATTACAGGAAGGGAAAAGAAAGCAGATAATATTCTAAACGGAGTACAGCAGGAAGTTTATAAAATCAGGAAAAAAGTAAAGAAAAAACATAGTATTTTTGTTGAAATCGGTATAGACCCTTTAGTAACTGTAGGAAATAAAACATTCATAAATGAAATTGTAAAAACTGCCGGTGAAATAAATGTTTTTGAAAATACATCAAGTGAATATTTCAGGGTAAATATAGAAGCGATTATAGAACGCAACCCGGATATAATCCTGGCGATTAGCGGTCATGGAGAGTCTGAAAATGAGAACGATTTCTGGAAAAAATATAAAAGTATAAATGCAGTAAAAAATAAAAGGATTTATATAATTGATGCGAATACCTTGTGCAGGCCTACGCCTATAAGATACCTTGAATCTTTAAAAATAATCAGTAATTTTCTACAAAATAAAAATGAAAAATAAAACTGCAACTATTTCAGGTTTAATACTTTTACTATTACTTGTATCTTTTCTTTCTTTGCTATTTGGCGGGACTAATATCTCATTAAGTAATATAATTTCCGTTTTAAACGGTAAAACAACCGATACATTGCTTCAAACAATTATATATCAGGTGCGTCTTCCAAGAATCATTTTGTGTATTGTTGTAGGTGCAGGATTAGCTGCAACCGGTTGTGTGTTTCAGGGAATCTTAAGGAATCCATTAGCTGACCCTTACACGCTCGGAATATCAGGTGGAGCATCATTGGGTGTAACTATCCTGATTGCTACCGGTTTAGCTAATTATGGGGCTTTATATTTGCCTTTATCTGCTTTCTTAGGTTCTTTATTGACCGTTTTCCTGATTTATATAATTGCTTCAAAAAAACGATTTTCTGTTCCTATCTTAATTTTGGGCGGAGTAGTTTTAAGTTTTCTTTTTTCTTCTATAGTGCTTTTCATTTTTGCATTATCTCAATCAACTGACATTCATAGAACTATTTTATGGTTGATGGGTGATTTATCTTCCGCAGATACAAATCTTATAAAAATTGTATCTATTTTAGTTCTTTTTGGAATTGGATTACTTTTATTGTTCAGCCGCGATTTAAATATTTTGACTTTAGGAGAAGAAAAAGCATCACATTTAGGGGTTAATGTAGAGAAAAGCAAAAAGATATTTTTTGTATTTTCGTCACTTATAGTCGGGGCTTGTGTTTCTGTATCAGGCATAATAGGTTTTGTAGGGCTAATTATACCTCATTTATCGAGAAAAATTGTAGGTCCGGACCACCAGGTTTTAATTCCAGTGTCTGCTCTTTCCGGAGCAATATTTCTTACTATTTGTGATACCTTTGCAAGGACAATTATTAAACCTGTAGAACTGCCTGTTGGTGTTATTACGGGGATTGTCGGCGGATTATTTTTTCTAATTGTTTTAATAAGAGCAAAAAAATGGGAAATATTTTAGAAGTAAAAAATCTTGTTTGCGGTTATGATGACAAATCTATAATAAAAGACCTGTCTTTTTCTGTGAACGACGGTGATTTTATAGGGGTTTTGGGTCCTAACGGCTCCGGGAAAACAACTCTTTTTAGAGCGCTCACTAAAATAATAAGACATTATAAAGGGGAAATATTATTAAAAGGAAAGAATCTTTCTGAAATCTCTTTTAGTGAACTTGCAAGAAGTGTAGCGGTGCTTCCCCAGTTTTTAAACGTAATATTTCCTTTTACCGTAGAAGAATATGTTTGCATGGGCAGATTTCCATATTTAAAACGTTTTGAGAAATTAGGAAGCAGCGATATGGAAATAGTAGAAAAAGCTATGGTTGAATTTGATGTAATATCTTTAAAAGAAAAAAAAATCAGCGAACTTTCAGGTGGTGAAAGACAAAGAGTCTTTTTAGCACAAGCTATCGCACAACAGCCAAAAATACTGCTTTTGGATGAACCGATAACACATTTGGACATAAAACATCAGGTGGAAATAATGGACATACTAAAGAATATGAATACAAATGGTATAACAATATTATCAATAATGCACGATTTAAATCTTGCGTCTGAATATTGTAATCGTATAATTCTTATAAAAGAAGGCAGAGTTTCTGCTGACGGGAAACCTGAAAGTGTCTTGAACTACAAACTCATTGAAGATGTTTATAATACAATTGTTGTTGTCAAAGAAAATCCTATTTCAAAAAAGCCGTATGTTGTATTAGTGTCAAACCTGCCTGCCGGCAAGCAGGCATGAACAAAACAGGGAATCCCGTGTAAATCGGGAACAGTCCCGCTACTGTAAAGGGGATGAAGTTTTATAAATGCCACTATCCCGACAAAAAATCGGTATGGGAAGGCGAAATTTCAGACGAACCTGAGTCAGGAAACCTGTTTGTTCATTAAACCCGGTGTTACATCGGGGAACTCTTCGAGAGAAAGGGAGGTGGGTATGAAAAAGTTAATTAGGTAATTAGAGATTGCAAATTATGATAGAAATTAGGAAATATATGGAAATTAGTAGAAATTAAACAACAAATTTCTATGAATTATTATAAATTACGCGAAGCATATTTCAAAGTTATTTATAAAATATGGAGGGGAAAATGTTGAATAAAGTGATATCCACTTTATGTGGAAAAAAGATATTTAGCATATTATTAGTTTTAACGTTTATGGGAATTATTTTTGCGGAAGAAACCAGCGTGTATATCGGGCTCAGGAAAGATGTTCCTGTTGAAAAAAATCCGACAAATATTTCCGTTGTAAATGAAAATGATATTATTGAATCAGATTCAGGGAATGTGGGTGAAGTGCTAAATACGACAACGGGAATTACAGAAGTATCCAAATTAGGCACAATTGGTTCTGAATCAACAATGCGAATAAGGAGCGGCGGTGATTCATCAAAACAGGTTCTGGTAATGGTTGACGGAAGACCTGTTAATGATACATCGCTCGGGTTCGCAAATCTTACTGAAATACCAACCGAAAATATTGAGAGAGTTGAAGTTATGCGGGGACCATCTTCTGCCCTGTATGGTGCAAATGCTTTGGGTGGCGTTGTCAATATTATTACTAAAAAAGCGATATATGAAAAACCAAGAACAGAAATCGGTTATAGTTATGGAAGTTTCAACACTAAAAATTATAATATGAACTTTTCTGCTAAACCGGGAAAGGCGGATATTTACCTGACAGCAAGCAAGAATTTTACTGATGGTTTCAGGGAAAATTCCGACTATGATAATTTAAACTTATCCTTAAAAACAGGATATAATTTAGGGAAGTATGGCGATATAACACTTAACAATGGATTGTTGAATTCCAGAATCGGAATACCCGGAACTAATAATACACCGGTTAGTAAATTTAATAATAATAATGAAGTAGCAGCATCTTTTCCAAATGCATATGAAAGAGATAAAAAATATTACAATCAGCTCCAGCATAAAATAAATATAAACAACATAACTGTTGAAACAAATATTTATAATGATTATCAGAGAAAACGTTATAAAAATCCCGATGCCTTTACTGATAGTATTTCGCAACCTTCAAATCTCGGGTTAAACTTACAAGTTGAAACTCTTAATGATATCGTGTTCGGAATTGAAAGAAAAGTCGAAAGTTTTGAGAGATTTGATTTACAAGTTAAAACAATGAATAAAATCAGAGAAAATTCAGCCGGGTATATTCAGAAGACATTTGAAATTAAAAAATTATCACTAACACCCAGTGTTAGATATGATTATAATTCTATTTATAAAGAATCAACAAATCCCAGAATCTCTTCTGTATATAAATTAACTGATGATATAAAACTATCAGCAAATGTCGGGACTGCTTTCCGTGCACCTACTTTTGAAGAATCTTTTTCGCCATACATTTCCTGGCCGGCTTCAATTTGGGGAAATGCCGGAGATACGCAGGGAAATGTAAATATAAAACCAGAAAAATCAGTAGGGACGGATTTTGGTATAGAATATAAAAAAGAGACTTTATTATCGAAAATTACATTTTTTTATACAAATGTAAAAGATTTAATTGAGTGGCAGAAAAGTTTTCCGACGTTAAATTATGAACAATGGAGACCTGTAAATATAGGCAAAGCGTTTTCAAGAGGGATTGAAATTGAAGTTCAGAATGACATAAATAAGAAGCTATCCCAAAATATCAATTATACCTTTCTTGAAAGTATGGGAAAGAAAACAGGAACCTACAAAACTTTACAGTATACGCCAAAACACCGTTTGAATTACGATTTAAATTATTTGGCACCAAAAAAAATAAAAGCAAACTTAAAGGTTGAATTTACACACAGGCAGGACTGGGAGGAGTGGAATGATTGGATGTCTGCATGGGAAAAACATCTGGTTGCCGGACATACGATTGTAAGTTTAAGATTAAGCAGGGAAATTCTTCAGTCAGAAGTGTTCTTTGCTATCGATAACATTCTTAATAAAAGGTATGTTTCAAGGGAAAATTTCCCGCTTCCGGGAAGGACATATTCAACCGGTGTAAATTTGTATCTGTGGGATTAAATCTAGTATTCATAATTAGCATTAATTTGTGGTCGACGCTTCGTAGATGTCGGCCACTTTTTTTTACTTGATTTTTTTTGAAAAAGACATATACTGTCTGCTATGCATAAAAATATAAAACCTGCAAGTGCATGCCAATTGATAAATCACAGTCCCGTTGTTTTGGTTACGACAGTAGATAAAAAGGGGGACCCTAATATAATGACTCTTGCCTGGACAACAATGGTAAATACTGAACCACCGTTATTGGCAATTGTAATAGGGCAACAGGCGTATTCACAAAAATCAATAAAAGAAACGAAAGAATTTGTATTAAATATACCTGATAGTAAGTTAATGAAAAGCGTTCTATACTGCGGTTCAACAACCGGGAAAAATACAAATAAATTCGAAAAAACAGGTCTGACTCAAATTATTTCAAAAAAAGTCAAAGCACCTAAAATAAAGGAATGTTTTGCACATGTTGAATGCAAGGTGATAAAAGAATATAAGTATTCCGATGTTATGCTATTCATTGCAAAAATTGTTTATGCAGATGCAGACAATAAGTATTTTGACGGTTACTTAAAAACAGATAAGATAAAAACGATTCATCATTTAGGGGGAGGATGGTTTGCTGAAATTGGAAAGAGATTTAAAGTTTAAAAAATTAGAAAGCTTAAAAAGATTATTGAAAAAATATAAAAAAATATTAGTTGCGTTTTCCGGTGGTGTTGATTCTGCTTTTCTGTTAAAAGTTGCGGTAGACACTCTCGGTAAAGAAAATGTTATATCTGTAACCGCTATCTCGCCGACATATCCGGAAAACGATTTAAAAATAGCAAAACAAATTGTTGGGAAATACGGCAACAAGAATTTCTTTATAAAAACCGGTGAAATGAATAACAAGAAATTTGTTTGTAATACAAAGGACAGGTGTTTTTGGTGTAAAAACGAACTTTTTAGAAAAATACATTTAATGGCTAAAAATAATAATATCGATGTAGTATGTGACGGCACTAATTATTCCGATAAAAATGATTACCGGCCGGGAATGTTGGCGGCAAAAAAATGGAATGTCAGGCACCCGTTGTTAGAAACCAAAATTTTAAAACAGGAAATCAGGGACATGTCCAGGAAATTCAATCTTTCGACCTGGAATAAAGATGCATCACCGTGCATTGCTTCAAGATTGCCATATGGGAGTAAAATTACAAAATATAAAATAGAAAGAATTAAAAATGCGGAAAATGAGTTAAGGAAATATAAATTGAGGAACCTCAGGATAAGAGATTATTCCGATACTGCAAGGATAGAGGTTGATGAGAAACAGTTCCGTCATATTTTTAACAGCGGTATGTATAAGAAAATAGTAGAAATATTAAAAAAATATAAATATACTTTTATTACTTTGGATTTGGAAGGGTACAGAACCGGTAGTTTAAATAAAGTGATAAAAAATAAAACGTTAAACCATTAAAAAAATCTTGACAATTATTTTTAAATTTTATATCATACTTTACTATATCTTAGCGTAACAGGAAGTTTAAAATTAGAAAAATATGAAAAGAAGCCAGGAAAGCGCGCCCTTATTTGAAACTGTTTTTAATCATGCAAAAAAACGCATGATTTCCTTTCACACACCGGGACATAAAAATGGAAGGAGCATTGATAAAAAGCTTTTAGATTTTACCGGTAAAAATGTATATTATTTTGATGTAACTGTTTTCCCTGAAGTTGATTCTTTACATGACACAACTGGATGTATAAAACAGGCACAGGAATTAATGGCAAAGGCATACGGGGTTGAACATTCTTTCTTTCTTGTTAATGGTTCTTCCGTAGGTAACCAGGCGATGTTTTTATCTGCTTGCAAACCGGGTGATTCTGTCATTCTTTCCAGAAACCTCCACAAGTCTGTTTTAAGCGGGATAATATTAACCGGCATTTGGCCTATATGGCTTCAACCGCAGATAGATCAGAATCTTGATATTATTCTTGATGCTGAACCGGATCAGATAGCAGAAGCAATCAAAAAGTTCCCGGAAGCAAAAGCGGTTTTTATTACAAGTCCAACCTACAACGGTGTAACAAGTGATCTTTTGGAAATAGCAAATATCTGTCACAAAAACAATAAACTACTGCTTGTTGATGAGGCACATGGTCCTCATTTAAGGTTTCACAGGGATTTTCCTATATCAGCCGTAGAATCCGGTGCTGATATGGTAGTTCAATCAGTTCATAAAATTTTATCTGCAATGTCACAGGGCTCAGTTCTTCACGTTAATTCTGACAGAATAGATGTAAGCAGGGTTAGAAAGGTTGTTTCAATGCTTCAAACAACAAGTCCCAATTATCTTATTCTTTCATCGATTGACCTCGCCAGAAGACAGGCAGTTATGCACGGTGAAAAACTTTTAGGACAAATTATTTCTTCGGCAGAATACGGGAGAAAAAAGATTAACCGGCTGAAAAATCTATCATGCTTTACCCGCGAGGATATCAGGTCAAGAGGCTACGATTTAGATGTAACCAAACTTACGGTTAATGTAACAAAGACAGGTCTTAGCGGTTTAGAAGTGGAAGATTTGTTAAATGAAAATTATAATATTCAGGTTGATTGTGCCGATATTTTTAATCTTATTGCAATAATGGGGATCGGTTCAACACAATCGGATGTAAATAAACTCGTAAAAGCACTTGAAGATATTGATAAAAAACATCATGGAACAAAAAAGAATTGGGACCTGAATTTACCATCTCTGACAACTGAAATGGTATTGATTCCGAGAGATGTTTTCCTTTCAAAAGAATCTAAAAGAGTTCCGTTAAATAAAGCAGTAGGACATATTAGTGCCCAGTCTCTTACTCCGTATCCTCCGGGAATTCCCATTCTAATTCCGGGTGAAAGAATTACCCGCGAAATATGCGATTATCTTTACGAGTTATCAAAAAATGATATACGGGTAAGCGGGCAGGAAACAGACGCACTTAAGACAGTAAAGGTTGTAAAATAACACGAATACACACGAATAAAAGCAAACATCTCGAATATTTAAGAATAATGCCATCAGTTTTATTCGTAAAAATTCGTGATTAAATTCGTGATGTATTATTCGCGATTGTCAGGGGGATAAAATGAATGCTAAAGAATTAAGTGAATTAAAAAAGAATCTCATCGCCAAGAAAAATGATCTTTTGAAAGTTGTTGACGGTAAAAAACAAAAGGACTTAAAAGAAGAGCATAATGTTGGTGATGAGATAGATGCAGCAGGTGAAAGTGAAGAGAAAGAACTTATATTCGGACTTACTGATAATGAAAAGAAATTACTTGATTTCATTGAATCAGCTTTGCGAAAAATAGAAGTTGGCAAATACGGTGTTTGTGAAAGATGTTCGTCAAAAATCCCGTATAAAAGACTCGAAGCAATGCCTTATGCCAGATATTGCATAAAGTGTCAGCCAAAATACGAACAAAAAAAATAGAATAGAGGACAAGAAAATAACAACAAATAATATTCTTCTTTTTCTATATTTTGTATCTCTACTAGGACTTATAATTTTTGGTGGTCATAGATATCTTTTGATATACTTTTATAAAAAGTATAAAAAAGATGTGCCTCTCCTAAAACCTCTTGAAGAACCATACTACAAAATAACAATTCAACTGCCTGTTTACAACGAACCAAATGTTGTATCCCGCTTAATAGAAAGTATTGTAAAACTTGATTATCCGAAAGAAAAACTGGAAATCCAGGTTCTTGATGATTCTACTGATGAAACACAAAAAATAGCGAAAACATCTGTTGAAAAATATAAAAAAGAAGGTTTTAATATTCTATACATTCACAGAGATGATAGAACAGGATATAAAGCCGGAGCGTTACAAAGCGGTTTATCACTCGCAACCGGTGAATTTATTGCTATATTTGATGCGGATTTTATTCCGAAATATGATTTTTTAAAAAAGTTACTGCCATATTTTTCAAGCGATAACATCGGTATGGTACAAGCAAGATGGGGGCATACAAACAGGAAATATTCGCTTTTGACTAAAATACAGGCAATAATATTAGACGGGCATTTTTTAATAGAACATACTGCCAGAAATCGTTCCGGCAGGTTTTTTAATTTTAACGGAACAGCAGGGATTTGGCGAAAAAAAGCAATAGAAGAATCGGGCGGGTGGCAGAGTGATACGCTAACAGAAGATATGGATTTATCATATAGGGCACAATTAAAAGGCTGGAAATTTATTTTTGTTCCTGATGTTGTAACTCCCGCGGAACTTCCGGTAGATGTAAATGCGTTTAAAACTCAGCAAGGCAGATGGGCAAAAGGGACTATAGAAGTAGCGAAGAAATTAATTGGTGTAATATTAAAAAGTAAAACCCCTTTTAAGGTAAAAGCTGAAGCAATATTTCACCTAACAAGTAATTTCTGGCATTTGTATTTAGCAATAATATCAATGGTTTTGTTACCTGCGATTTTAGTCAGATTAAATACAAATCACAGGGATATTTTTATGATTGATATGCCGATATTTTTACTCAGCATTCTATCGATAGCATATTTTTATTATATCTCTCAAAAAGAACTTGGTTATAGTTTCTGGGATTCAATAAAATATCTTCCGTTTTTAATGTCAGCCGGAATAGGTCTTGCTGTAAATAATTCAAAGTTTGTTCTTGAAGGCATTTATGGATATAAAACTGAATTTGTAAGAACTCCTAAATACGGAATAACACGGGACTCTTTAAAAAAAATCAAAACCAAAGAATCGCGACATGGTTTAATATTTTATATTGAATTTGCAATGGCAATTTATTTTACAATCTTGTTATATCTGATTATAATGACACGACTCTACATGTTAATCCCTATTATTCTTCTTTTTCAGTTTGGTTTTGTGTATTTTGTAGTATCTTCTCTTGTACAATCTTATAAAAATAATTAATCAATATTTAAAATATTTAATGTCATATATTCTAAAGTTGCAAGAAGATATGACATTCCTGAAGGTTATATATGGAGGTAATTGTGCCTGTCAGTGAAGACGGTCCATGTACAAAATTATTTTCTTCAGTTAATATCAAGGGAAATATTTCTCTGCAGAATTTAGACGGAACAGGGATATCAAAGGAAATGATATCAGCTCTAAAATATGCACCTGCCGGTAAATGCGTTGCGTGGGGTATCCCGTTTGATATAAATAAAGTAATTTTGATAAAAGATAAAGAAATTAATATTGATGTTGATTTGAAAACACAATGGCTGGTATTCTTGCATACTACCGATATAATGCCTCTTAAAAAAAACAAATATGGATTTATTTCGCCGATGGGAGGAGATGGAAGATTAGGTGAACATGTTGCAGATTATATTGTAGTTTATTCTGATGGAACTGAATTTAAAATACCGATTAATAGAAGATACCAGATAAATATGTTTGTTCGCAGGTGGGGAGAAAATTGTTTTGAATCTGTTTCTCACATTAAACCGTGTCCGGTACGACCTCATCATGAGCAATTATCTAATCGTTGGGGATGGTCTCAAACAAGAACAAGATATTTAACTAATGAAAAATGGATGAACTGGCTGTATGCATGGAAGAACCCTTATTTAAATAAAAAAATTGCTTCGATACGATTTATACCAAAGTCCGGAATTACTGTTTTATCATCAATTTCTGCAGGTGAAGCGTCAGATAATCCATTAAGATGGCAATCACGAAAAAAAGCAATTCTTAAACTACCCAAAAATGAGAAATTCAAGCCGGATTTAGATAATAAAGGATTGCTTGAACAGGTAAAACTTGATATGGGTCAGGTAATCTCCGCTATATTACAACCGGTATATCCAAATAAATCGTGGAGAGGAACACCTAATAATTCTGTCCCGGAAATATCTGAACAAGAAGTATTAATCGAATATACTGCACATCCTGATGCCGTTTTTCATATATCCGGAGAAAAAGTAATTCCTTTAAAAAACATTGAAAAACAGAAGATGGTCTTACAAGTAGTAACTCCTGCAACTCAACGGGTAACATTAAAGGTAGTGGAAAAAGGCAGTAAGAAGTATGTTCCTGTAAGATTGCATATTCATGGTGAAGCAGGTGAATACTTGGCTCCGATTGATAGAAATAGAATACCTAATCCTTCATGGTTTGAAGACTATAGCTGTGATTATGTTAACGAAAAAATCCACTATTGTACTTACATTACCGGAAAAACTGTAGTTGATTTACCATTGGGAAATGTTTATATTGAAATATCAAAAGGTTTCGAAATCGTACCTGTAAGAAAGACAATAAAGATTCAGCCGTCTACTGATGAAATAACAATTGAAATTGAAAAAGCGTTAATGTGGCGGGAAAAAGGATGGGTTACAGCAGATACACATGTTCATTTTCTTTCTCCAAAAACCGCTTTACTTGAAGGTGAATCTGAAGGTGTTAATATTGTAAATCTTCTTGCAAGTCAGTGGGGAGAATTAATGACGAATGTTGGAGATTTTGACGGTAAAACAACATTCGGTTCTAAAGAAACCGGAGGCAACGGCGAATATTTAGTACGTGTAGGGACAGAGAATCGACAAGATATTCTTGGACATATTTCTTTACTTGGATATGAAGGTGATATAATTGCACCTATGACTACGGGCGGACCTGATGAGTCAGCTTTGGGAGATCCGGTAGAAGCACTTTTAACTGAATGGGCAGAACAATGTAAAAAACAAGATGGATTAGTTATTATTCCTCATTTTCCTTCTCCAAGATTAGAAAATGCTGCTGTTATTACCAGTGGCAACGCTGATGGAGTTGAGTTGAAAGGAGGAATTGGACCGTATTCACTTTCAGATTGGTACAGATATTTAAACTGTGGATTAATGGTTCCAATAGTTGGTGGAACAGATAAAATGGAAGCGGATACTGCTGTAGGAAATATTCGCACATATACATATATTGGTAAAGATGAAGAATTTACATATGAATTATGGAAAAAAGCAATAAGAAAAGGCAATACTTTTGTTACAGCAGGACCTCTGATGGAGTTTTCTGTAGATGGTAATTTACCCGGAACACGAATAAAGATAGCAAGAACCGGAGGAACTGTAAATGTAGAATGGAAAGTAGATAGTGTAACATTGCCAATATCTAAAGTAGAATTAATAGTTAACGGTGAAATAATTGAAAGTAAATCTTCTAAATTGCACGGAGGGCATGGTGATAGCGGAAAGTGGGAAGTAAAAATCAAAAAAAGTTCATGGATTGCCTTACTTGTACGGGGTTATTATTCTGACAAACTAGAAATTATTGCAGCCCATTCTTCTCCTGTAATGATTGATATTGAAGGAATTGAATTTTCTTCTGCTGCTGATGCTGTAACAATTCTAAACCAAATTCAGGGTGCTATTGCCTATTTGGATACAGTAGGAACACGTGCAGAAACTGAAATCTATAAAAGAATGAAACTTAAACTTACTGCAATTTACCGTAGTTTCCACAATCGGATGCATCAAATGGGGCATTTTCATAATCACAATCCATTAGATGATCATTCTGAACACCATTAAATGTTTTAATGGAGACATTATATAAATAAATGAAACAGATACTAGAAAAGTATTTATCTAAATTTGAAAAAACGGTTGACCTTGAACACCAAAAAAAAGCTAAGGAAATATGTGGGAAAATATTTAAATTTGAAAAAGTGGAAGAATTGCCCTATATTAGTAATGATATTCCAAAAGTTTATGATAAAGATTGGCCTGTTTATCCATATAATGATATTTTTGTTGATGAATCAAAAATGCTTCTTGATCAGTTAAGACTTCCTTTCTTACATAATCAATTGAAAGATTATCATCCTTTAAACATACGTTGTCATTATGGAACAGTAATATTACCATCTATATTAGGTGCAAAATATCAACTTACAGAAAACTCACTTCCGTGGAGCCATCATTTAGAAAGTCGAGATGAAATCCAGAAACTCATTGACAAGGGTATTCCTGATTTGAAAAACGGACTCGGCAAAAAATGTTTTGAAACACTTGATTTCTACAAAGAAACATTATCAAATTATCCAAAATTGAACGAAGCAATTGATATTTATCATCCTGACTTGCAGGGACCTTTTGATGTAGCTCATCTTCTATGGGGTCATGATATTTTTCTTGCATTATATGATTGTCCCGAAGTGGTACATAGCTTATTAGAATTAATTACAAAAACTTATTCTGTTTGGATGAAAGAATGGCTTCGTTTAACAGGGAAAGAAGATATTATTAAAACCCATTGGCAATTTTATGTTAAAGGCAATATATTGATAAGGGATGATTCTGCAGTGATGTTATCTGAAGGGCATTATAATGAATTCGTTAAACCATATAACCAGAAATTGCTTGACGAATTCGGTGGTTGTATTCATTTTTGCGGGAAAGGCGATATCTTCATTAAATCAATGTGCGAAACTAAAAACTTATTTGCCATTCAACCTTCCCAGCTTCACTTAAATGATATGGATTTACTTGTAAAATCAGCCATATCAAATAAAATAGTAATACTTGGATTAAATAAAAAATATTTGGAAAAGTACAATTTTAAAACAGGAGTTATAGTTCTTAATTGGTAGTTTTTTTTAATAATGATAAATAATTTACATAAATAGTTGTTAATGTTTTAAGGAGGTTATAATATATGAAAGCAAAAGAAGTTATGGAACATTTTCAGAAAGTTGGAACTTGGGTACACTGGGACAAAACTTGTGACTTGTTTTTACATGGGAACCCGGATATGGAAGTAAAAGGGATTGCAACATCATGGATTCCAACCAATGCTTCTTTACAACAGGCATCTGATAAGGGACTTAACCTGTTTATCACTCATGAACCGGCATTTTTTACTTCCTATCAAGGTACAGTAACAGGTGATCAGCTTATTAATAAGAAGAAAAAACTGCTTGATGAATTTGGCATTACTCTAATACGTTGTCATGATACCTGGGACCGCATGCCGGAAGTTGGAATTCCTGATGCTTGGGGTAAGTTTCTTGGTTTTGAAACAGAAGAACGACAGTTAAGGTCATATTATAAGACTTGTTTAATGGGCAATATTACATTGGAAGAAGTTGCTAATAAAATCCTTAATAAAGTAAAACCTCTGGGACAAGATACAGTTCTTATATTAGGTGACAGGAAGAAAAAGATTGAACGTTTGGTTATTGGTACAGGAGCGATTACAAATCTTCCTTATATGATTGAACTAAAACCTGATGCAATTCTTGCAACAGATGACGGTATAAACACTTGGAATGGCGGGCTTTGGTCCATAGATTTAGATATGCCGCTTTTGATAGTTAATCATGCTACTGCTGAAAAACCTGGAATGCAAGCTATGGCAGGTTATCTTAAACAAATATTTCCAAACATACCCGTTGAATATATAGATGTTCCGTTCCCATACAGCTCAATAAAATAAGAGAATGTATATATGAAAATATTAATCCCGCCACAAATGCAGTTATTACCTAAAAACAATTCTAATTTTCTTTTTGATGATATATACGGAAAACGTGCAAATATAAGAGAAATAAAAAAAACGTTATCCGCTAAAATGATTCTAAAAGAAACCGGAAAATATTTAATTGATATTGAAAATATTCCACAAACCTCGTATGGTTTATTTCAAAAATATTTTTCCACTAATAAACGGGGCGATTATGAAAAACCTTATCATCTTAAACGCACAAAACTTACTGCGGCAGTTTTACACTTTATCTTTTATAATAGAAAAGATTTATTGAATAACATATGTGATTATATATGCAGTATATGCGAAGAAACAACATGGGCTATTCCTGCTCATCCTGAAAAGATTGGACTTACGTCAGCAGAAACAGCCCTCATGTTGGCTGAGATTGTTAAAATTATGGAGAGTTACTTACCTAAGGACATAATAAATAGAGTTGAAAATGAAATAGATACAAGAATATTTATTCCTTACCTAACCCAGAGTAAAGATTTATGGTGGTACAAAGGTCCTAATAACTGGAATAGTGTATGCAACAGTTGTATTGGTGCTGTATTTCTTTATTTAGAAAAAGATGAAAAAAGATTAGCAAAAGGAATTGGTATGGTGTTAGAAGGTCTAAAGGTATATATTGATAAAGCTTTTGAAAAAGATGGTGGGACGACTGAAGGACTAAATTACTGGCAATACGGTTTATTGTATTATGTTATTTTTTCCGAACTTTTAAAAAAAAGAACAAAAGGAAAAACAAATTTATTGTCTTCAAATCAAATAAAACAAATAAGTGAATTCCCTTTTAATGCTAATTTATCTCCAGGTAATTTTATCACTTTTTCTGATTATAATAATTCTCATTTCTTACCGGGAGTTATTTCAAAACTTGCTGAACAAACAAAATCAAAACAACTTATAAATCTTATTTCAACCTTTAATAACTTAGAATATGGTTTGTCTAAATTTCCTATAGCATTACGTAATATTCTATGGTGGGATGGTAAAAAAACATCCAAATATTGTATTCCTCATGATACTTTTCTACCTAAAACAGAAATCGTTAAAACAATAGTAAATATAAATAATATTGGCCGTAGTGTTTTAGCAGTCAAAGCAGGAAACAACAATGAGAATCATAATCACAATGATATCGGCAGTTTTATTTTACATATTAACGGGGAGACTTTTCTTTGTGACCCCGGTAGTGGTTTATATACGCGAAATTATTTCACTTCACGGCGTTATGAAAACATTTTTGCTAACTCTTTCGGGCATAGTGTTCCCGTTATTGACGGGCAATTACAAGGTACCGGCAAAAATTATCTTGGTAAAATACTTTCATTTAAATCGGACAAAAATGAAAAACAAATTGTTATTGAATTTGCAAAAGCTTATGATATTGCCAATATAAAATCTTTAAGACGAATATTAACATTAAAACCGGATAAAAACAATATTATGTCTTTAAAAGATTCCTTTGTGTTCAAAAGAATACCTAAAAAAATAGAAGAATCTTTGGTTACTTATTTGCCGGTAAAATCACATGGTTCAAGTGTGCATATTTTGGGTAAAGAAAATATTTTGGAATTAATGGTAAAAGAACCCAAGGGATTGAGGTTTTCAATTACAATACTGAAAAAAGAATCTATGGAAAATTCTAAGCCAATAACTTTGAAAAGAATAACTTGCATCATAAAACAGCCATTAAAAAAAGAATTGGAAATTAAAATATTAATGAGAATTCTACCAAAAAATGAACAGATATGATTGTCTTGGTTATTAAAATACTTAATATAACTTATGATAAATAGAGATTTGATAAAAACAGCGTTATCTCACCGGGAAACAGATATGGTTCCTTTTAATTTCATGTTCACGCCTCCTATTCGTATAGCATTAGAGAAACATTATGGAGTCCCTGTTGAAGAAAAACTTAATTTACCAATTCGAATGAATGGACTAAAATCAATAAAACCACTATATGCTTTCCCGGAAGACTACGGTGAAACAATCAAAGATGAATATGGGGTTGTATGGACTACAAGCAAAATTGACCGTGGTACCCCGATTATTCCCTGTTGCCCGGAACCAAATCTGTCAAGTTATGAATTTCCCAATCCTGCAAGTGAATATCGTTTTGAAAATATGGGGGATTGGTGCCTGAAAAACAAAAACAACTACACAGTTGTACCTATTGGAGATCTCTGGGAACGTGCAACATTTATGCGCGGCATGGAAAATATTCTTATGGATATTGTTCTCAATCAGGAATTTGTTGAGGAACTCCTACGGGGTATAACAGATTATATTTTACAAACAATGAAGATTTTGTTTAACAGGTTTCAATTCGATGGAATTTTTATAAGTGATGACTATGGGACACAAAAAGCACTCGTGATGTCACCTGACTACTGGAGAAGATTCATAAAACCTCTTCTTAAAGAAATATATACATTTGCAAAAAGCAATGGCAGGATAGTATTTCACCATAGTTGTGGCAATATCTATCCTATCATAGGAGATATGATAGATATTGGACTTGATATTCTTCATCCAATTCAACCGGAAGCAATGGATATTTTTAAGCTTAAGAAGGAATTTGGAAAATGTTTGACTTTTTGCGGTGGTTTAAAAACACAACAACTTCTGCCTTATGGAACACCTGAAGACATTAGAAATGAAGTTAAAATACTTAAAAGGGAAATGGGCAGAGGTGGTGGATATATACTTGAACCTGGTATTACGCTCCAATCAGATGTGCCTTTAGAAAATTTAATTACTCTTATTGATGCTACAATAGGGAAATAAAAATGTATCAAAGGAAAAACAAGCAATGGACTTGAAAGAATTAGGATGGAATGAATTTTTCGAGAATCACTTTAATGAAATAAAAACTAAGGAAATATTTCCGGCAAGGGTAGCAACAGCTCAAAGAGAAATATATTTGATTTATAGTAGCTTTGGCGAATTTAAGGCGGGCATATCAGGAAAATATCGTTTTGACACTACATCAATAAGTCAATTGCCTGTTGTTGGTGATTGGGTAGTAGCAAGATTATCCCCGGAAGGCGACTTAGCGATAATTGATGGTATTCTTCCAAGGATTAGTAAATTATCCAGAAAAATAGCCGGTAGTATTACAGATGAGCAGGTATTGGTAGCTAACATAGATACTGTGTTTTTAGTAAACGGATTAGACGGCGATTATAACTTAAGACGTATCGAGCGTTACCTTGCACTTGTGAAAGATGATAGTAATGCTAAACAGGTTGTTTTGCTAAATAAAACAGACGTATGTTCTAATGTTCAGGAAAAAATATCAGAAGTAAAATCTATTTCTTTCGGAGTTCCGGTATATACTTTAAGTGCTTTGAATAGCAAAGGAATTGAAAGTTTAAAGAAATACATTAAAAAAGGAAAAACCATAGCATTCTTAGGTTCTTCAGGAGCAGGTAAATCAACAATAATTAATTGTCTGCTTGGTGAAGAAAGATTAAAAGTTGGTGCAGTGCGTGAAAGTGATAGTCGTGGAAGACATATAACAACTCGTAGGGAATTAATAATTCTTCCCGGAGGCGGGATTGTTGTTGATAATCCCGGTTTACGTGAAATTCAAATATGGACAGATGAAGGCACGTTAGGAAATACTTTCACTGACTTAGAAAAGTTCGTCGCTAACTGCAGATTTAGGGATTGCTCGCATAAAGATGAACCGGGATGTGCTGTTAAGAGTGCAATAGAAAGAGGCGACTTAGATTCCAAACGATTTAATAGTTATTTTAAATTAAAGAAAGAAATTAGTTACTTGGAGTCTCGCAAACAAAAGATAAAATCACGTAATGAAAAAATAATAACTGAAAGAAAAATAAGCAAATTGTCAAAACAAATAACAAAACACAAAAAAAATTACGAGTTTTAAATGTAAAAACCTAAAAATGATGAAAATCAAGATAAATACAACAATTTATTCACTTTTTTTTAGCAATTCAGCACTCTATAGTTCATAAATAGTTCTTACCCAACAAATAGATGTATTTAGCTAATTGTTGGGTAATAGTAATTATTGACTTTTGTTACCCAACATTATATAATATATTTGTCAATGTTGGGTATTTTGGTTTTAGGAAAAGATAGGAGTTGATTATTATGCCGTTTATAAAAGCTTTATTAAAAGAAGAATTGGGAAACTCTATCCGTATGAAAAGAGAGTATGAAAATGCCCTAAGAAAATTACCAAAGGGAAGCTTAAGACCTAAAAAGATACATGGACATGTGTACTATTATCTTGCATTAAGAGTAAAAGACAAAGTTAAAGATATTTATAAAGGAAAACTATCTGAAAAAATAATTAAAAAGCATGAAAAAGCAAAAATATTTAGAGCTAAATATAGGAATCTATTATCTCAAGTTAAGAAACAGATAAAATATTTAAGAGGTGCAATTCGTGGAAAAGAAGCAATATGATTTATGTGTTGAAATTTTAAGACGTTTACACAATAACGGATTGTTGGAAAATATTATAATTGTTGGTAGCTGGTGCATTCCATTTTATAAAGAATATTTTAGCAACGTTGATTATAACATATCTCTTAAAACCAGAGATATTGATTTCTTAATTCCCAGCCCTTCAAAAATAAAGGGAAAAACTGATATACCAAAACTCATGGAGGATTTAGGATTTGTTGTAACCTTTAGTGCAACTAAAGGTTACATAAAACTACAGCATCCGGATTTAATAATTGAACTTCTGGTTCCGGAAAAAGGGAAGGGAATTAATAAACCTTTCCCATTACCGCAATTAGGAATGAACGCACAAACTCTAAGGTTTTTAGATTTATTAACAGATAACACCATTCGTGTAAAACTTGAAGAATTTCATCTCACCCTGCCGCATCCTATAAACTTTGCTTTGCATAAATTGATAATAGCTAAAAGAAGACAGTTAAAAGAAAAATCTGAAAAAGATAAAACCGCTGCTTTCGAAATATTGAAGTCCCTAATAAAAGACGGCAAATCCAGCGAAGTAACAAAAATATTTATATCTCTTCCTGTCAAATGGCAAAAAAGAATATTAAATGTATTAGAAGAAGAAAAAGAATTTGATATTTTAGATATATTATCAAAATAAAATATTTACACTACAAAACATTATAAATAAACTACAATGTAGTGTAAAGAGAAATGAAAATTACGAAACTACAGATAAAAAAAATGAACTGGTCACAAATTGTAACCGGTTCAAAATGCTAAGAACTATTGAGGTGCTAAATCGGCACCTCAATATTGGAGAGAGACGAAAAGTTAAAACCATTGAATATTTCTGGAATTGTAAAACCTAAAAATGATGAAAATCACGAAAAATACAACAATTTATTCACTTTTTTAGATATAATTTCAAGAGGAGTGCAAAGAAAATATCAATCTTCGAAAAATGGAAAGTAAAATCTGTGACATAAGGAGGATGACTTGTATGAATTCAGTAATTGAAACTATTAAAAAAAGAAGGTCAGTAAGACATTATGACTCTAAGCCAATTCCAAAAGATATATTGGAGATAATAATTGATGCTGGAAATCTAGCTCCAACAGGTGGAAATGCGCAAGCATGGAGATTTGTTGTAATTACTGATGAAAAATTCAGAAAGAAACTAACTACTCTTGCATTGCCCCGTTATAAAAATTGGATGACAAATGCTTCTCAATCATTAAAAGAAATGCGAAAAGTTATTGATGACAGTGTTGAAGATCCCGTATATTATTCTGCTCCCGTTGTTGTATTCGTTATTGGAACAGGGATGACAAGTGATTGTGATTGTTCAATGGTATGCGAAAACATAATGTTGTCCGCTCGTTCATTTGACATAGGCAGTTGCTGGGTATTTTTTGGACAATTAGTACGGGATGAACAAGAGGTGAGAAAAGCACTTGAATTAAAAGAAAGTGAAAAAGTATATGGTCCTATTTTGCTAGGTTATCCTAAAGGGGATTTTCCTGATTCTATGCCAAAGAAAAAACCAGAGATAAAATGGATATAAATGCAATTGAGAAAACCGATTAAAAGAGAAGATAGGTTCTTTGTTTATATAGTTCAATGTGCTCATGGGACTTATTATACCGGATATACAAACAACCTTGAACGCAGACTTGAGCAACATGATAGCGGTAAGGGAGGGGCTAAGTATCTGAAGGGGAAGGGACCGATAAGTTTAGTATATGCAAAGAAATATAGATATTATAAGAGTGCGTTGAATGCGGAAAGGGAAATAAAAACTTATACTAGAAAAGAGAAAGAAGAATTGATAAGGGTATATGAAAAAGATAAATAAAGATATACCGCAAAGACTTATACCCCCCCAGATTTGCGTTAGCAAATCTAGGCGGGGGGGTGACATCCAAAAGTTTTATGTTAAAACTTTTGGATGTCAAATGAATATAGCGGATTCGGATTCTATGGGAAAGTTGCTTTTGGGAAGGGGCTATTTGCCAGCTGAAAAACCGGAAAATGCGGATATTATAATTATAAATACGTGTACGGTAAGACAACATGCTGAAGACAGGGCTTTGAGTTACTTGGGAGAGACAAGAAAATTAAAAAAAAAGAATCCAAAATTGAAGATTTTTATTGCAGGATGTGTTGCTTCTCGTTTAAAAGAAGACCTTAAAAAAAGATTTTCATATCTTGATGGATTTATTCCTGCAAATGATACGGTGAAATTATTGCAATTATTGGAAACTTCTAAATCTTCAAATACAGGAAAATGTGAGAATCTTTCAGAATTTGTAACAATTACATTAGGTTGTTCTAATTTCTGTTCATATTGTATAGTTCCGTTTGTGCGTGGTCCTGAAAAATCAAGGTCTCTTGATGACATACTATCAGACATTAAAATGCTTACTGATATGGGCAAACAAGAAATAACACTATTGGGACAAAATGTAAATAGTTATAAATTCCATAAAATGGATTTTGCTGATTTGCTTTTAAAAGTGGAAGAAATTCCGGAAATAAAAAAAATAAAATTTATGACCAGTCATCCTAAAGATATGTCTAACAAAATCATTGATGCAATTGATGATTGCGGGAAAGTAGTCCGCCAGATACACCTGCCCGTACAGTCGGGTTCCGACAGGATACTGAAGCTGATGAATAGAAAATACACAGTTAAGAAATATATGTCAATTATAGAAAAAATGCAGAAAAAAATTAAAGATGTATCTTTTACAACCGACATAATTGTCGGTTTCCCGACAGAAACCGAAAAAGATTTCAATGATACGCTTAAACTTGTTAAAAAAGTGAAGTTTGCTTCGGCATTCACGTTTAAATATTCACCGAGAGAAAACACCAAAGCATATGCTATGGAAGACGATGTGCCTCTTGAAGTAAAAAAGAAACGACTTGCAAAATTGAACAGTATATTCTATGATAGATAAAAGTTAAATCTATCTACTTTTATGAAAATCACATTTTTTCACTAAACGATGTTTTTTTAACGCTTAAAAAATCTATCCGCCACTGAATCAATGGTGGACTTAACGATTTTTTAAGCTAAAAACATCTATATCGTTCAAAAATTGATTTTTATAAAAAAAGCTTATTGTAATACTCTATGTCTAAATTAACTCCTTTAATGCAGCAGTACCAGCAGCTTAAAGACAATCATAAAGATTCAATTCTATTTTTCCGGCTCGGGGATTTTTATGAAATGTTTTACGAAGATGCAAAACTTGCTTCCAGGGTTTTACGGCTTACGCTTACCGCAAGGCAGAAAGTACCAATGTGCGGTATCCCTCATCATTCATCTAAATTTTATATTGCCAAGCTAATCAAAGAAGGGTATAGTGTAGCAATTTGTGAGCAGATGGAAGATCCTTCTAAAGTGAAAGGACTTGTTAAAAGGGATGTTGTCAGGGTAATTACTTCAGGGACAGTGTTAGAAGAAAATCTTCTTGAAGCAAAAACAAATAATTATCTATGTGCAATCTATCCTTTTGAAAATATTTTCACTATTGCTTTTGTGGATATTTCTACCGGGGAGTTTTCCTACCAAATAATCTCAGATGACCCCCAATATAGAAAATTAAATTTACAGCTGGCGAGATTTACACCTTCGGAAATATTACTTCCAAAATCGGAAAAGGAAAACACTAATTTAACTAAATCAATAAAAACAGGAAAAGCAATTTTAAATTTTATTGATAATATTAATTTTTCTCCGTTAACTGTCAGGGAAAAATATCCACAATCTGATAAGGAATTGTTTGAAACTGACTCTTCTGCATCAGTTTGTTCGGCAATTATAGCTTATATTGAAAAAACTCAACCTAACCTTTTAAGTAACATAAAAAACATAAAAAAGACTTCTAATAATGATTTTATGATATTAGACGATTTGGCAATTAAAAATCTTGAACTTGTAGAAGGTTTAGCTTCTGCATCCAGAAGCGGTTCGCTTTTTGAGGTAATGGATAAAACTGTTACTTCAATGGGCGCCCGGTTTCTAAGAAAATCAATTTTAGAACCACTATTAGATATAAAGGTTATTTCTGAAAGGCAGGACGCAATTGAGTTTTTTCTTAATAATGGTCTCTTACGAATGGAAATACGGGAAATACTTAAAAATTGTCAGGATATTGAACGGCTACTTTCAAGAATTACTGCACAAACTGCTAACGGCAGAGATTTGGTAGCACTTAAAAAAAGCTTGATGACTATCCCGCAAATTAAAGAAAGAATTTCTAATGTATTACAATCATCAAAATTTTTGGGTGACTCTGAAATAATACGGAATCATTTTTTGAATTTAAAAACACTTGATGATGTTGTATCATTAATTGAAAAGTCAGTAGTTGATGAACCTCCTCCAACAATTAAAGAGGGAGGGCTTATTAAGGACAATTATAATGAAGGATTAGATGAATTGAAATTTATATCCAAAAATGCAAAAAATTGGATTGCAAAGTATGAAGTAGAAGAAAAACAAAGAACACAGATACAATCGCTGAAAGTCAGATACAATTCAGTTTTTGGTTATTACATAGAAGTAACTAAGACAAATCTTGATAAAGTACCTCCGGATTATGTAAGAAAACAAACAATAGCTACCGGTGAAAGATTTATAACTGAAGCATTAAAACAAAAGGAATCAATGATTTTAGGTGCAGAAGAAAAGATATCTGCTTTGGAATATGAAATATTCCTGCAAATAAGACTGCAAATATTGGAAAATGTAGAAATAATACAAGTTAATGCAAAAGCAATTGCAGGTATTGATATGTTTTCGGCATTGGCTGAACTTGCATCAGAAAACAAATATGTAAAACCATATGTTAATTCAGGTAATGCTATTAATATAACCGACGGCAGACACCCGGTAATTGAAAGATTTTTAGGTGGGCAATTCGTACCGAATGACCTTTTGCTTGACACTGATAAAAGAATTGCTATAATTACAGGACCTAATATGTCGGGGAAGTCAACATATTTAAGACAGACAGCCCTCATAATAATAATGGCACAGATGGGAAGTTATGTGCCGGCAAAAAAAGCAGAAATTGGAATTGTTGATTCAGTATTTACAAGAATAGGTGCATCGGACCGCATAACATCGGGTGAATCAACATTTATGGTTGAAATGAAAGAGGTAGCAAATATTTTAAGTAATGCTACCGCCAAGAGTTATATTTTGCTTGATGAAGTAGGACGCGGGACATCAACATTTGATGGAATAGCTATTGCCTGGGCGACCATCGAATATATCAGACCTGTCGGTGCAAAAGTACTTTTTGCAACCCATTATTTTGAATTAACAGAATTATCTAATATCCATAATGAAGTTATAAACCTGAATGTTTCTGTAAAGGAATGGAAAGGCGACGTAATGTTTCTTCACAAGATTATTGACGGTTCCGCGGATAAATCTTACGGTATTCATGTTGCAAAACTTGCAGGACTTCCACAAAAAGTCATAAAACGTGCAGATGAACTGCTTGGTTTCTTTGAAAAAAACTATAAAGATAAAAACAATAAACAATCGGAATTGTTTGAGAATGTTGATATTAAAATACCGGAAAAATCACCAATATTAAAAGAAATCAGTGAAATCAATCCTGACGGGTTATCTCCAAAAGACGCATTACAGAAAATTTACGATTGGAAGAGGAGGATAAGTGACTACAATAAATGAAAAAAGAAGATTTAAAAGATTCCCTGTGTTGTATCATCTTGTAAAACCAGTGCTTATTAAAACAGGGAATATGTCTAATGAGACAGCACTCCCTGCAATTATGGCTAATCTTTCAGCAGGCGGTATGGCTCTTTTTACATTCGCTCCTTTAGCTATCGGGCAAAAACTTCTTATTTCATTTGTATTGAGGGATTTAAAAATTGAAAATATTGAAGCAAAAATCGTCAGATGTGAAAATAAGGAAGGTTCATATGTAATCGGGTTTCAATTTCTAAATATTACTAAAGAGATAGATAACAAATTAAGAAGAATGGCTGATGATTTCGATGCTTGTCAAATGAGAATTGTTTTAGGCGATAAATCAGCATGTAAAAAAGATTGCGGATATTTTGATCATTGTCAAAAACCAATAAAAAAGACATTTTAAAAAAAATGAATAGAATAAAAATTTTGCCTTTAGATATTGTAAATAAGATTGCAGCAGGGGAAGTAATAGAGAGACCCGCCTCAGTTGTTAAAGAATTGGTTGAAAATTCATTAGATGCGAATGCAAAATATATTACGATAATGATAAAAAAAAGCGGTAAAGAGTTAATTTCAGTTTCAGATGATGGCTGTGGAATGACAAAAGAAGATGCAGTTTTATCAATCAAGAGACATTCTACCAGTAAAATATCTGATATAACAGATTTAGAGAAAATTTATACTTTAGGTTTTAGAGGCGAAGCATTACCTTCAATAGCGTCAATATCTAACATGGAAATTGTTACAAGAACAAATGATTCAAATGTAGCAAGTTCTATTAAAATCGAGAATGGCAACGTTGTTAATCTATCTGAAATCGGGGCACCTTGCGGGACAACGGTAGAAGTGAAAAATATTTTCATGAATGTGCCTGCAAGATTAAAATTTCTTAAATCTGAGACAACTGAAAAAAATAAAATAATATCATTAATCACAGAATATGCAATCTCATATTATAATGTTTATTTTCGACTTATTTCTGATGACAAAGAAGTTTTCACATATTCACCTGCGGACAATTTAGAAGTACGGTTAGCACAGATTTTTGGAAATGAGTTTATACGCGAACTTTTAAGTATTGAGCTCAAACACGAGCAGATTTCTATTTGCGGATTTGTAAGCAAACCTGAAAAAACATTTCTAAACAGGAATCGTTCTTTTGTATTTATTAACAGAAGACCGGTAAATTCAAGAATAATAGTTAGTGCAGTGAAAAATGGTTACGAGGAATATTTAAAGAAGAAAGAAAATCCTGCAATGTTCTTATTTTTTGAAATTAATCCGGAATCAATAGACGTAAATGTTCATCCTACAAAAAGAGAAATTAAGTTTAAAGATGAAAATGCAGTTTATTCATTAGTCTACCAGGCAATTCGCTCGCGAATTCTAACAAAAGAATCTATACCTGCTGTAGCAAGCAAGATTGACATATCTAAGCCGGTATCAGATTATGCCAGGAATATTTCTTCAAAATCTGCTGAATATATCGCACAGGAATTCTCTGTTAGGCAAACAAAAGATAGTGCTGAAAGTAAACCCCTGCAAGTTAAATATATAGGAAGAATATTTGAGTTATATATTCTAATTGAAGATAATGGAAATTTGTTGATAATAGACCAACATGCAGCACAAGAAAAAATTCTTTATGAAAAGTTTAAAAGACAAATAAATAAGAAAACATTGGAAATACAACATCTGTTAATTCCAGTAAATATTGAATTATCACCAAAAGAATTCAATATTTTGCAAGGATTAAAGGATAATTTGGAAAATTTGGGATTTGAAATAGAAGAATTTGGGAAAAATACTTTTGTTGTAAAGTCAGTTCCGGCAATTATAGGTGATGTATCAATTGATGTTATAATTGCAGAAGTCATAAGAAAAAAGAAGTCCGGAGAAATAAGCGATACTTCAGATGAAATAACCGAAAACCTGATAAAAACAGCCTGTAAAACTGCAATTAAATCAGGTGACAAACTGTCTGAAATGGAAGTAAGCAAACTTTTGGACGAATTATTTAAATGTTCAAACCCATACACCTGCCCTCATGGAAGACCTACCATTATTCAACTCACGAAAGATGAGATTGATAAAAGATTTCTAAGAAAATGAAAAATGGGATAATTTTAATTGTAGGTCCGACTGCATCAGGAAAGACAGATATTGCAATTAAGTTAGCAAAAACAATAAACGGTGAAATTATTTCAGCTGATTCCCGCCAAATTTATAAACACTTAAACATTGGAACAAGTAAACCAACTAAAAATCAGGTTCAATCAATTAAATATAATTTAATAAACATTATCAAACCAAATTGCAGTTTTAATGCAGGACAGTTTGTTAAATTAGCAAACAGAAAAATAAAAAATATATTAGATAGAAAAAAAATACCGGTAATTGTTGGTGGAACCGGTCTTTATGCTAAAGCATTAACTGATGGTTTAATTGAAGTTCCTGCTGATAAAATAGTCCGAAAAGAAATATCTAATTTTTATAGAAAAACAGGTTTAAAAGCTCTTTATAAAAAACTTGCAAAATTGGACCCTGTAACTGCCGCAACAATTGATAAAAACAACCCGATACGTGTCATGCGTGCATTGGAAATATGTCTTATTACAGGCAAAAAATATTCAGAATTAAGAAAAGAAACTAAAAAAAGCGATTATAAATACATTATATTCGGGCTTAAATTATCCAGAGAAGAACTTTATAAAAGGATTAATGAACGTGTTGATGAAATGATAAAAAAAGGATTAATTAGAGAAGTTAAAAATGTAATTAAAAAGTATTCATTGAAGAATGACATTATCAATACAACTATAGGTTATAAAGAGCTTCTTGGGTATATAAAGAATATTTGTTCAAAAGAAAGAGCTATTGAGATGATAAAACAAAATACCAGACATTATGCAAAAAGGCAGATGACATGGTTCAATAAAGATAAACGAATTTTATGGATAGATGTTAAAGATAATCCTGTAAAAAAAATATTGAATTACATAAACAAATCTGATATAATACAAAATTGTGATTAAAAAAGAAAAAGCACTCTTAATCGGTGTAAATGCCAATACTAAAAATAATTTCGATAATTCGATAGAAGAATTAAAGCAACTTGCTTACACTAGAGGGATAATTACAACAAAAACGGTTTTACAAAATAAGAAATCACCGGATTCTAAATTCTTTATAGGATCAGGAAAAGTTTTAGAAATAAAAAAAATATGTGAAAGTGAAAATATTGATATAGTAATATTTGATGATAATTTGACGCCTACTCAACAGAAAAATCTTGAAAACATAATTGATGTAAAAGTTATAGACAGAACCCGGTTAATTCTTGATATTTTTGCCCAACGCGCAAGGACACAAGAAGCAAAACTTCAAATAGAACTTGCTGAAAAAAATTATAATCTGTCACGGCTGACAGGTAAAGAAAAATCCATGGCTCAGCAAGTTGGAAATATAGGAGTACGGGCAGGATTTGGAGAGAAAAAAATAGAAATCGATAGAAGAAAAATACGCGATAGAATTTCTTATTTAAAAAAAGAAATTGGAAAAATTAAATGCCATCGTGAAATTCAGAGATCAAGAAGACACGAAGTCCCTATCCCGATAGTTTCTTTAGTGGGTTATACAAATGCCGGCAAGTCTACTTTACTTAACCACCTTACAAAGAAAAATAATGTATATGCAGATGATAGACTTTTTTCTACTCTTGATGCAACTACAAGAAAAGTTAAATTGTTGAGCCAAAGATGGGTATTGTTTACTGATACAGTTGGTTTTATAAAAAAATTGCCACATCAATTAATAGCAGCTTTTAAATCAACAATCGAGGAAATAACAGAATCTGATTTAATTGTTCATCTTATTGATATTTCCAATCCAAATCACAATGAATGTGAAAGCATAGTATTATCTGTTTTGAAAGAAATAGGAGCTGACAATTTACCTATATTAAATGTTTATAACAAATGTGATATTGTGGAGATTAAAAACAATAATACCGATAACTATATTAATATTTCTGCATCTACCGGTTTCGGAGTTGATAGGTTACTTTATTTAATTGACAAGCAATTGGAAGCGAAACTTGAATACAGAAAAATATCCGTACCTTATAAATCGTTATCAATTATTAATAAACTAAAATCTGTAAGTAAAATATTAAAGTATAAGTCTTTTAAAAATTGTACAGAATTGGAAATTCTTATTGATAAAAAAAATTGGGGGCAAATAGAAAAATATTTATCACATAATATATGAAAAACCTTACATTGCCGAATACTCTAACAGTTTTAAGAATAATAGCAGTCCCTGTATTTGTTATTTCTGTGTTAGCAGAAAACAAGTGGCTTCCGGTTTTCATATTCGCTTTTTGTATATTGACGGATTTTTTTGATGGAATGCTGGCAAGGGTAATGAAAAAGCGGACACAATTAGGTGCTCTTTTAGATCCTATTGCAGATAAATTTCTTTTAATCAGTTCTTTTATAGTTTTTGCAGCGCTTAAAAAGATACCATTATGGATACCAATAGTAGTAATTACAAAAGATATAATAGTTTTTCTGGGATGGTGGCTGAGATTTCATATTACAGGGAATTCAGTTGTTTCACCGACATTCTTTGGTAAAGCCACAACAGTTTTGGAAATGGTGGTTATATTTTCTATACTTATTAATATTTTTCCAAGGACAATAAATACAATAATTTATTTAATGCTTTTTGTAATTATTATTTCAACTTTGAATTATACTTTTTCAGGAATTAAGGAGATTGAAAAAAAGTGATATTTTTAATTTTATTGCTGTCATTTTTATTCGGTTCTATACCGACAGCCTATTTAATTTCAAAGATTTTTTATGGGATTGATATCCGGAATTATGGTAGCGGCAATCCCGGAGCGACAAATGTATATAGAACACTTGGTAAAAAACCAGGAATAATAACATTTGTTATTGACGTCTTAAAAGGTTTCTTTCCGGTATTTATAAGTAAAAAATTATTTTCCGATAATTTACTTATTATCCCTGTAATTTCCGGTTTTTTAGCGGTTTTAGGACATATTTGGACACCGTTTTTAAGGTTCAAAGGAGGTAAAGGTGTAGCAACCGGTTGTGGAATATTTTTAGGACTTGCACCTCTTTCAGCTGTTCTTGCTGTTATTGTTTTTGTTGTTGTTTTGATTATAACCAAATATGTAGCTTTAGGTTCAATATCTGCTGCAATATCGCTACCTATTTTTTTATACGTATTGAAAGAATCGCTGATTTTAGTACTTATCGCTATATTACTTGCATTTATTATAGTGTGGAGACATAAATCAAACATTCGGAAAATATTAGGTGGAGTAGAAAATTAATATGAAAATATCAGTGCTTGGGGCAGGTGCATGGGGGGCAACATTAGCGCAACATTTATATGAAAATGGGCATAATGTATCATTGTGGGAATTTGATGAATCGCGTATTGCTTATATAAAGCGACACAGATATCCTATGTTTTTTCCACATATAAATCTTAGTGAGAAAATATTCATAACAAACAATATTATTTCGATTATTGAAGATGCTGAAGTAATATTATTAGTTATTCCGTCACAAGTAATGAGAGCTACTCTAAGAGAAATACTAAAATACACAAATAAAACACAAATTTTTGTTATTGCAAGTAAAGGACTTGAGATTAAAACCGGTAAACGGCTCTCTGAAATAGTCAGAGAAGAATTAGGCACAAAAAATATAGTTGTTTTATCAGGACCAAGTTTTGCCATTGAGGTGGCTCAAAAACTTCCTACAACAATTGTAGCTGCCGGTGAACAAAATAGAACTCTGATTATTCAAAAAATATTTTTATCAAAATATTTAAAAATTTATACAAATTCAGATATTACAGGTGTTGAGATTGGCGGTGCACTTAAAAATGTTATAGCGATTGCTTGTGGAATAGCAAGAGGAAAAGGATTAGGAGATAATACTACGGCAGCAATTATAACGCGGGGACTCGTTGAGCTTGTACGTTTAGGGGTTAAGTGTGGTGCAAAAAAAGAAACTTTTTCAGGACTTTCGGGTTTAGGTGATTTGGTAATGACATCTTTTTCAAAAAAATCCAGGAATGAAAGTTTTGGCGAGCTTGTGGGCAGTGGTTTAAAAACAGATGATGCAATAAAAAAAATAGGCATGACTGTTGAAGGTGTATTTACTACAAAAGCTGTTGTGAAACTGGCGAAGAAATTGAAAATTGAAATGCCTATAACAAATGAAGTACATAAAATAATATTTGAGAATAAAGATCCTGAAAAAGCAATCATATCACTCATGTCAAGAAGTGCAAAACCGGAATAAAAAATGGATAAAAAAGAGATAATTGAATCAATGGCAAAAAGGACATGTTGTAGAAAAGAAGCACAAGACGCTTTTGAAGAATTTTTAATTGCAGTTAAAAATTCTATTGTAAAAGGCGATAAAGTACACCTGAAAGGTATTGGTACTCTGTATGCTAAAATGCGAAAAGAAAGAAGAGTAAGAAATCCAAAAACAAAAGAAATTATAAAAATAAAATCAAAACGAGTCATACGATTTAAAGCATCGGAAACACCATTAGAGTAAAGTCACGAATAAAGGAACACGAATGAAGGCAAACATCACGAATGGATACGAATAACTGCTTATGTATTATTAGTGAACATTCGTGAAACAAATTCGTGATATTTCATTCGTGAGTTCGTTATGGAATTAGAAGATAAAAATTATTTTTCGATTGGTGAAGTAGAAAAGGTAACAGGTGTTAAGTCGTATATCCTGCGATACTGGGAACAGGAATTTCGTATTTTAAGACCGGCTAGAGGAACTTCCGGGCAAAGAAAATATATTAGAACTGATGTTGATTTAATTCTTAAAATTAAAGATTTACTTTATATAAAAGGATTTACAATCGCCGGAACAAAAAAATATTTAATAGAGGAAAAGAGGAAAAGAAAAAAAGAGTTAGAGTTGGATTTCGGGAAAGAGACAATCTCTGTTGATTTGTTGAGAAAGGCAAAAAAGGAATTAGAAATTATTTATAACCTTCTAAAATGATGATTAAAGATTTCAAACAATTACGGAAGGAGATGATAGAAAACCAAATTATTATAAGAGGAATAACTAATAAAAAAGTAATTGGAGCAATAGCAAAAATTCCAAGAGAAAAATTTATTGACAAAAAATATTATGATGAAGCCTATAGTGACCACCCGCTTCCAATTGAAGAAGGACAAACAATTTCTCAGCCTTACATTGTAGCACTAATGACAGAGTTGCTTTCCCTTACCGGAGATGAAAAAGTTTTGGAAATTGGAACAGGTTCCGGTTACCAAACAGCGATATTATCAGAACTTTCAGATGTAGTTTATTCTGTTGAGAGAATTTTAACGCTTTATAATAAAGCAAAACATATTTTTGAAGATCTTGGCTATAAAAATATCTTTTTATTCAATTCTGATGGAACAGAGGGACTAAAGGAATATGCACCATATGACAGGATTATAGTAACAGCTGGAGGTGAAAATATTCCACAGCCACTTGTTGATCAACTTGCAGATGGCGGAAGAATTGTAATTCCAGTAGGAGACAGATTTTCGCAATATTTAATAGTCGGAAATAAAACAAATAATGAATTAAAAATACAGAATTATGGTAAAGTGGTTTTTGTTCCACTTATAGGCAAATATGGGGTAAGTTGATATGGAATTAATAATAAATTTTGTTAATGTGTTGTTACATTTAGATAAGTATCTTGTATTGCTAATTGAAAATTATGGCATGTGGGTATATCTTATTCTATTTTTAATTGTATTTTGTGAAACAGGATTGGTTGTAACTCCATTTCTTCCGGGAGACTCGCTAATTTTTGTTGTAGGAACATTAGCAGCAGCAGGATCTCTAAATATAATACCACTATTTATTTTTATAGTTATAGCGGCAATTTTAGGTGATACTGTGAATTATTGGATAGGAAACTTTTTAGGTCCGGAAACTATTCAAAAGAAAAAAATGCGTTTTATAAAAAAGGAATACATTGAAAGAACTGAGAAATTTTATGCTAAATATGGAGGAAAAACTATAATTTTAGCCAGATTTGTTCCTATTATAAGAACATTTGCACCTTTTATGGCAGGTGTTGGAACTATGACTTATTCAAAATTTATATTATACAATATAACCGGAGGAATTGCATGGGTATCTTTGTTTATGTTTGGCGGTTATTTTTTTGGAAATATACCCCGTGTTAAGGAAAATTTTACAATAGTAATTTTCATGATAATTTTGATATCTATTATACCTATAATATATGAATATATAAAGAGTAAAAAAGCAAATTTATCATAAAATTAGCTATTTTGAAAAAAACATATTGACAAATATTTTAATTTATTTACAATGTTGCTCATGGTTTTTAAAAAAGCTAAGAATTTTTGGTTAAAAAAAATTCTTATAACAAAAAGAATGAAGGAAAAATTTCTGCAGAACCTAAATTTGCGACTTATTTGTTCCAGGAGCAAATTGTAGAACGAGTTCGTTTCGAGCCTGCCTGCCGGTAGGCAGGTGTTTCAAAGAAATTTGTTCCTGAGTGATACTCGGGGTGTGGCCCAGTGGTAGGGCACTCGCTTGGGGTGCGAGTCGTCGCAGGTTCAAGTCCTGTCACCCCGATATGGAATATAAAATCGTTCTTATGCTCTTGTGTTCTAGTGTTCTCAAGAACTTGAGAACTTAAGAACTTGAGAACGCTGTTTCTATTAAATGGCGGGGCGTAGCTCAGTTGGCTAGAGCGTACGGTTCGGGACCGTAAGGCCGCTGGTTCAAGTCCAGTCGCCCCGATATAAAATATAAGGCATTCTTGTGTTCTTTAGTTCTTATGTTCTGTTCATATTAAAAAAAATCTAATGTTTAAGTATGAAATAGCGGTATTCGGTGAAGTGCAAGGGGTTGGTTATAGATATTTTGTTGTTAAGGTAGCAAATAAATTAGGAATAACCGGGTATGTAGAAAATGTTTCTGACGGGAGCGTAAAGATTATTGCAGAAGGCGAGGAAAATAGTCTTAAGGATTTTATAGAATCAATAAAAACTGAACATCCATTTGCGAAAGTTAATGATATGAATATAAAAAAAGTAACAATTATAAATAACGAATTCAAAGATTTTAAAATTACATTTTAAGTGAGGTGAACTATGGACATACTTGACCCTGTAAAACTTTACTTTGCAACAATTAAAAAAATCCCAAGAATTACTAAAAGAGAGATTGAAATTTTAGTTCCTAGAATTGCAAAAGGTGATAAAAATGCAAAGAAAAGAATGATTGAAGGAAATCTACGTCTTGTAGTTCCAATAGCAAGAAGATATTATAGACCCGGCATACCATTTTCAGATTTAATTGAAGAAGGAAATATAGGGTTGATGAAAGCAACCGAGAAATTCGACTTAAGGAAAGGATATTATTTTTCAACATATGCAACTTTTTGGATAACACAATGTATTTCCAGATATGTATCTTCACAGCTCAAAACAATCAGGATTCCCGAGCATGTAATGACTCAATTGAGAAAATGGTTGACAGAATTTGACAGGTTAAAGCAAAAACTTGGCAGGACCCCGACATCTAAAGAAGTTGCAAAAAGATTAAAACTTTCACCTGAAGATATTTTGCGCCTTTTGGAAAATCTGGAAGTTTCAAAATCCGTAACTTCTCTTGATGTAAAAATTGATGAAGATGAATCAATCTCTTTATCGGATGTAATTTCTGACGGCGACAAAGACGATCCGACTATTTTCATAAAATACTTAATGATAACAAAACAAATGGAAACAGTTTTAGAAAAACTTACACCAAAAGAAAAAAAAGTTATAATTTTAAGGTTTGGTTTAGATGGAGAAATTCCACATACTCTTGAAGAAGTAGGGAAAATAATTAATCTAACACGTGAAAGAATCCGTCAAATTGAAGTAAAAGCATTTGAAAAAATAAAACAAGCAGTTGTTAAATTAAGATTTTTTGAAAAAGAAGAAATGTGATGTAAATATAATAGTGTTCTTGCGTTCTAACGTTCTTGTGTTCTTATTAGCAACACTATAGCAATAAAACAAAAAACAATTAAAAAAGGAGGAGGTAAAATGAATCTTAATAAGTTTATACGTGATGTGCCGGATTTTCCTAAACAAGGGATCGTTTTTAAAGATATAACTCCATTGTTAAAAAACGCTAAAGCGTTTAAATCTGCTATAAACAATATGGCAAAGAAATACAAGAATATTAAAATAGATAAGATTGTTTCTATGGAGTCACGAGGATTTATGTTTGGTTCAGCACTTGCTATAAAATTAAATTGCGGTTTTGTGCCGATAAGAAAAAAAGGGAAACTACCTTACAAAACGATAAAAGAAGAATATCAACTTGAATATGGCACTGATATTCTTGAAATTCATGAAGATGCTATAGAAAAAGATGAAAATATATTAATTGTTGATGATGTCTTAGCTACAGGCGGAACTGCAAAAGCAGTATGTTCGTTAATTGAAAAACTTGGCGGTAAAATATCAGGACTTTGTTTTTTAATAGAACTTTCATTTTTGAATCCATACGAAAAACTGAAAAACTACGAAATATTTTCCCTGATAAAGTATTAAAGGCGATTAAAAAATTGGAAAGATTGAAAGATTGGAAATATTAGAATGATATTAATCTTTGAATCTTTAAATCTTTTAATTGGTGTTAATTGCTTTTAGTGCCCCTGTAGCTCAGATGGATAGAGCATCGGTTTCCTAAACCGATTGTCGGAGGTTCGACTCCTCTCAGGGGTAAATTAAAAGAACGGTTTTAGGGTTATAGCGTTATAGGGTTTACGACTCTATAAACTCTACGAACTCTAAAACGCTATAACTAATTTTATGATTGATTTACATACACATACTTTGTTTTCTGACGGTGTTTTGTTGCCAAGTGAAATTGTCTGCCGTGCTAAAAATGCAGGATATTCGGCTATTGGATTAACTGACCATTGTGATTTTTCTAATATAGATTTTGTGATAACAAGAATAAAACGAATTACACGCGAATTGACTAAATATTATAAAATTAAAGTGTTAGCAGGTTGTGAAATAACATACGTTCCTTCGGAGCTTATTTCAAAAGCTGTAAAACAGGCAAGGAAACTCGGGGCAAATCTTGTTTTGGTTCACGGTGAATCACCTGTTGAGCCGGTTCCTAAAGGGACAAATAGAGCAGCAATTCTTTCCGGCTGTGATGTTTTAGCACATCCGGGATTTATCAGTGATGAAGATGTGAAACTTTCAATCGAAAAAAATGTACTTCTTGAAATTACTACAAGAAATGGTCATAAAAAGGGGAATTTACATATTTCTAAATTAGCAAAGAAATATAATGCAAACCTTATATTAAATACAGATTCTCATCAACCTAAGGATTTATTAAGCCGGGAAAAAATAAATGATATTTTAAAAGAATCAAAATTGAATTATGATTATTTTGAAAAAATGCAAAAAAATGCAAGAAAATTATTATAATATTAAAGAAGTAAGCTAATTTTCTTGAAGGAGATAAAATGGCTAGACAATGGGTAAAAGACGAACTAAAAAAAGATTTTTTGAAAAGTTTCATAGAAAAAGTTATAACTTACACTAAATTACACAAAGAAACAGCTCTTATCTCGATAATAGTGGCAGGAATAATTATCATTATAACTGTGATTACAGTTAATAGATTTGAAAAATCGGATCAACTGGCAAGTGAGCAGATTGGATTTGCATCATTATATTTGAGAGCAGGTCAGGTTGACCAGACAATACAACTTTGTGATCAGATAATTCAAACACACCCATCAGGTGTACAAGGAGGTTTTGCATATTTTTATAAGGGAGAGTCTCTTTACCTTAAAAAAAGTTATGAAGAGGCTGTAAAATCCTATATCTTAGCAATGCCACTATTGAAAAAGAAAGAAGATTTAGGAGCAATGATACTTTTTTCAATAGCTAACTCATATGAAAACTCCGGTAAATATCAAGAAGCTATAAATTCATATAAACAACTTACAGAAGAATATTCGGCGCACTATCTTGTTCCTGAGTCACAAATAGGAATGGCAAGATGTTATGAAACGATGGGTGATATTCAATCTGCTATTTCTTATTATCAGACCGTTGGAAGTTTACATCCAAATACAGCTTATAAAAATATTTCGGACGAAAGATTAAAGGTTTTAGAAAAACCTGTAATTAATCAAAAATGATTTTATATTAAAAGCTCATTTTTTACTTGACAAATATTTAAAAGTTTTCTATAATATAAAAATTATATTAGGAAACTAAATAAAATCCTCAATTTCTGCCACAAAGGAGGTGAAAACCCCAAAATGCGTATTAAGTTATAATTTAATAAAAATACGCGAAATAGGCTAAGAGGAAGAAGAGTGGAAATGTAGTAACTCAGTTTATCGAGAAACTACAAATTTTTGATGGAGGGTAATAAAAAATGAAAAAAATGTTATCAATAGTGGCAATGTTTTTAATGGCGACATCAGCTTTTGCTTTTGTACCGTTAACAAACGCCCAGAACACGGTAGGTTCATACGAACGTGGTGCAACCCGTGGTATGTTCTATAACGAGTTAGATATTATAAGTGCAGCACCCGTGGAATTGTTAGATTTTTCCGGAAATGCTCTTTACACAAATTGGGGCAATATTAGAAACTATAACGATATTGTAAATTACGGCAAAGCACTTAACTGGGGTCCAAATCAAAACAATACCGATATTAGCTACTTCACGTTCGGTTTAACAGGAAATCCGCTTTCGTCAATAGGTATTAATGATTCGAGATCAGGAATTGTCTATCAGAATTTTGGTGGAAAGCTAGCTCCTATCTTTAATTTGGATAGTGTTGTAGGTAATGATTCAGAAGGTCAATGGAAAAATGAAACCTATAACATCAGATTCGCAACTGCTCCAGCAACTGACAGGACTCAAACAACAATAGGTTCAAATTTAAAATATTATACTAACACAACAAACACACAGTGGAACGCCGGTTCATCATATAAATTGATGGATAAAATATCACTCGGTCTTTCACTTTCAAGAAGGACAGATTCAATCGTATTAAATACTGAAGGAACAAAAACATATTCAGAAATATTTAACACAGTTAATGGTGCTATTTTAGTAGGAATGCCAGTTACTTCAACTGAAGGAACTTCTTTATCGGTTTCTTATCCGAAACAAGCAGTCGATCAAAACTCAACAAGTATAACCGATATCCTTCCACAGGCAAGAATCAGTGTTTCTGACGGTCTCTATGCTGATGTCGGAGTTGGATTGAGATTTTCAAAAGTAACAAATCCCGGAACTGTAGTAGCAAATGAAAATACTGTGATTACAGTATCTGCAAGGGAAGGTGTTGCGATATCAACTGCTATCGGCGGTTTAAATAGCTATCAGCGTTTTAATACCGGTACTGCAATTGTTTCGAAAACCAACCTTGATTACGCTACACAAACTCTAAATGGAAATGTAAATCTTTTTACAGCTTCCTTTACAGGGGCAGCAGGAACAGGAGTTTCTGATTTTTCAGATGAACGCTCTGGAATAGCTCCTTTAGTAAGAGTTGAAGTTAAGAAAAGTTTCAAAAAGTTTGATGCATTCGGTATTGCTAATTTTGATACTTTATCCAGAGATGTCGATGCTTCTCAGACAAACCGAGAATATGCAAACACCAGGCATACATTATATGCCGGCGCTGCAGCTGATGTGGTTGACAATTTTACAGGAAGAGATTATACACAGTTGTTGACTTACAAAGGAACTGCATCGGATACTAATCTTGATTTAGGTTTAAAAATTAATATGAAGGAATTAGAAGGAATTAGAGTATCTTTAGGTGGTTTTATTCAGAGAAGTGTATCCAAAACAGACCTTGATACAACAAGTGGTTCTAGGGAGTTGGTTTCTTATCGGGATGGTGACGGACTTACGATAAGTTCATCAAGTGTCGGCGGAAATACTCCTGCCCAGATACTGACTAATAAACCAGGTCCAGTTGATGGATCATTAACAGAAACAAACCCCAACGGTACAGGAAGAACCGATCTTGGTTTACCTACTACCGGTGATGGTGAAGGTGATTGGAGTCAAACAATATCAAGAGCTGGCACCCAGCTTTCTGAAACAATTACAACAAAGTATATGGTTCCTGTTGGTATTGAAATTCCTCTTTCAAAAAAATTCACTTTCCGTGCAGGCACAGAATATGTGATGACAAAGACTCAAACAACTGTTAAAACTAATAATACTTTAGAAACTACAGTTACAGTTGCAACTCCTCTTGGAGAAGCGGCAAAATCAAGAACGGATTATAGTGCTGACCTTGCAGAAACAAAGTCCATATTATATAGTGAAAGTCATGACGTATTTTACACATATGGTCTTCAGTTCGATGCAACACCAAGTTTGACAATAGCATGTAATGCATTCCTTGATACAAATCCTGACGGAGTAGGTACTGACGGTGGTGACCGTGCAAGCATCTTTGATTTAACAACATATCGCAACTTGTCATTATCAGCGGCAATTAAGTTCTAAATGCGCTGAAATATGCTAAAAAAATTAGAAGCCCTCAGTTTTTGAGGGCTTCTTTTTTTTGTTGTAATTAACTATTATAAAATATTTTAACTTGTTAATTCCCTGTGGCTTGACACAGGGAAAACAATGTTGCCATTACGAGGAGTCCCGACGAAAGTCGGGATAAATTCCGAGACGAAGTAATCTCAATTAAGTATCGAGATTGCCACACCCCTACGGGGTTCGCAATGACACCTGAAAGAGAATTCAAAAATTTCAAAATATTTTAATTTAAAAAGATAAGCATTTAGTAAGGAAAAAATAGACAATACCGATAAACAAAAACTTGACAAAAGAAAATATCTTGATATAATTGACCTTAATATTTAAAAATATTCTAGTAGAAAAGATAGAATATGTAACTTAAAAGATAAAAAGTTAAAAATATTTTATTGTAAATCATTAATAAATATAGAGATTTTATGAGATGTCCTGTTTGTTTAAATGAATCAGGTGACAAATTAGTAGAAGAATATTTTGATCCTGTAGGTAAAAAAAAATATAAAATATATTTTTGTCAATTATGCCTGGTCCAATTTTCATGGCCTTTTAATAATCCAGGAAAAGAATGGTATGCTTTGTTTTCTTCTTCCAGGAGCTATTCATATGAATCTAAAAAATTCAATAAATTACTTAAAGCTTCTCTATTAGGTAAAAGTTTGTTGGATATCGGTTGCGGAAACGGTATTTTTGTGAAAAAAGCACAGCAAAAAGGATATGATGCCTTAGGCATAGATTTAAACAAAGAAGCTATTGATGTAGCGAATTCTTTGGGAATTAATAATGTTTGTTGTTCTGATCTTGACGGATTTTTAATTTCAAATAAGAAAAAGTATGATGTAGTTACCATGTTTGATTGCCTTGAACATATGGATGATTTAAACGAGTCGATTGTAAAAATTAAAAACATTTTATCTCCGGAAGGAAGGATTGTTCTTACTGTACCTAATTCGAAAAGACCTATTTTTATAAAAAGAGATTCTTTTGATTATCCGCCGCATCATTTGACAAGGTGGACAAAAGAATCTCTTGAGATATTTTTGCACAGGCATGGATTTAAAGTAGAAGAAATGGATGTATTTGGATTAACAACTTGGGAATTTTCAAGACATTTGGTAGTATGGATTATAGATTTTGCATTAAAAATATTCAAAGTAATTGTTTTTAAAGATTTTAAAAACATGAAAGAAAATAATCTTACAAAATATTTAGAATCAGACAATATTAATAATAAGGGATTAATAGGATTAATATTAAATACGATTAAATCAAGAAAAACAAGAGATTTTATTATCCAGTTATTTCGGCAAACACTTTACATACTGACTTTTCCGTTTTTCTATTTTTTTAAATTATATTATTCTTTAACCATGGCTGAACCGGGAGTCACAATATATGCCGTGGCAAAGAATATTACTTTTAAAAAATAATACTTGTTGATAGATAAACATTTATGGGATTGAGTACCTTGTACCAAAAGAAAGAGTTGATGAAAAAGTATTGTTAAAATTTTATAAAGGAGGATTACATGATAGTAGGTTTACCGAAAGAAATTAAAGATTCAGAGTATCGTGTTGGAATGGTTCCTGCAGGGGTTGAGCAAATAAGGAAATTAGGTCATCGTGTATTGGTAGAGAAATCAGCGGGAATTGGAACAGGTATCAGTGATGCCGAATATAAGGCAGTAGGTGCAGAAATAATATCTGATGCTAAGGTAATATTTGATAAATCAGATATGATAATTAAGGTAAAAGAACCATTACCGACGGAATATAAGTTATTAAAAGAAGGTCAGATAGTTTTTACGTATTTCCATTTTGCTGCTAGTAAAGAATTAACACTTGCAATGATGAATAGAAAAATAGTAGCAATAGCATATGAAACAATAAGAAAAGAAGATGGAGAAACACCATTGTTGGTACCTATGAGTGAAGTAGCAGGCAAAATGTCAATTCAAGAAGGTGCAAAGTTTTTGGAACGTCCAATGATGGGGAGAGGTATTTTGCTTGGAGGAGTTCCAGGAGTAGCACCTGCAAAAGTAGTAATAATCGGTGGCGGTGTGGCAGGTACAAATGCTGCAAAAGTTGCATCCGGATTAGGAGCAAAAGTGTCTATTTTGGATGTAAACCTTTCCAGGTTAAGATATTTGAGTGATGTAATGCTTCCGAACGTGGTATTGTTGTATTCAAACTCTTATACGATAAAAGAAGAAATAAAAGATGCAGATTTAGTTGTTGGTTCAATTTTAATTCCTGGTGCGAAAGCCCCTCGCGTAATAACAAAAAAAATGTTAAAGACAATGAAAAAAGGTAGCGTTATAGTTGATATTGCGATAGACCAGGGCGGATGTACTGAAACAAGTAAACCAACAACACATAAAAATCCTGTATATGTTGTTGATGGTGTTGTTCATTATTGTGTAGCAAACATGCCAGGAGCAGTTGCAGGAACATCTACGTATGCACTTACTAACGCTACAATACCTTATGCATTAGAGATACTCAAGCATGGCTATAAAAAAGCTGCTTTGAACAATAAACCTTTGTCTCTTGGGATAAATATAGTTGATGGTAAAGTTATTTGTAAAGCAGTTGGAGAATCGTTAGGTTTAAAATGTTATAAATTGGAAGAAGTTTTTTAGAATAATAGGAAAGTAACAAAATACCGGACTAAAATATGACTACTGTTGTTAAATGAAAATATGAAAAATGAACCGAATTTTGAAAGATTAAAAAGTACATTATTTTGTCAAGAAACTGATAGTGTCCCGTTAATTGAGCTGGTTATTGATAAAAGTATAAAAGAAAAATTTATGGGAAAACCTGTTGACGGTTTGCAGGGTGAGATAGATTTTAGAAAACAGGCAGGATATGACTATATCTGGCTTTCGGCAGGATTAATTGATCCGGCAGGAACAGTTGAAAAGAAAGGTTTAAGAGAAGAAGGTCATGGAAAATATTTTAATTTAGATGACGATAAAAATTGGGCAGAAGAAGGTATAGGGAAAATTAAGGATTTTAAAGATTTTGAAAAGTATGATTGGATTGACCCCGGGAAAGTAAATTATTCTGACTATAAAAAAACCGCTGAATTGCTTCCACCAGGTATGAATATAATAGGAATTGCAGGAAAGATATTTACATCTACCTGGATGTTAATGGGTTTAAACGGATTTAGTTATGCTTTAATTGAAAATCCCAAATTAGTAGAAGCAATGTTTGAAAGAATAGGTAAAATACAATTTGAAGTATTTAAAAAAATAATTGAATTTCATAAAGTAGGAGCAATTTGGGTAGTTGATGACATAGCATATACTGAAGGATTGATGGTTTCTCCGGAAATATTACAAAAAAATCTTTTTCCATGGTACAAACTGATGGGTAATATATGTCGTGAAAAACGAATTCCGCTTATTTATCATTCAGATGGTAATTTGATGCAGGTTATGGATGATTTATTAGATATCGGAATTAAAGCATTGCATCCTATTGAGCCAAAAGCAATGAATGCAAGAACACTAAAAGAAAAAGTTAAAGGCAGAATATGCTTGCTTGGAAATATTGATTTGGATTTATTAACCAGAGGAACAAAAGATCAAGTCAGAGAGTTAACTAAAAATACAGTCAAAGCTCTTGCCCCCGGTGGTGGTTATTGTGCAGGTTCAAGTAATTCTATCCCGGATTATGTTCCTATAGAAAATTATAAAACTATGATAGAAACCATATATGAATATGGTAAATATCCTTTTAAAAAAACATAGAAATGCTTGATATTAAATTAAGTTATGGAAAAAAAGGCTTAAATGTAAAAATTCCAAAAAGGAATTTATATTCTATATTAAAAATTAATAATACAAAAGTTATTGTTAATCCCGAACAAGAAATAATAAAAAAATTAAAAAAACCAATAGGAACAAAATGTTTTAATGAGCTCTGTAAAAATAAAAAAACATGCTGCATTGTAGTTTCTGATAAAACAAGAGCAGTTCCAAACGAGATATTGTTGAATCCTATCCTGGATATCCTTGATAAAAATAAGATTAGAACTATAATTTTAATTGCCTGCGGGATGCATTCTCCTACGGAAGGAAAAGACCTGATATCTATTTTGGGAAAAAGAATAATTAAAAAGTATAAAATTATTAACCATAACGGACAAAATAAAAATAATTTAGTTTTTCTATTCGATGCAAATAAAAATATTCCCGTTTATATAAACCGTGCTTATGCTGAATCTGATTTTAAAATTATCACTGGATTAGTAGAACCCCATTTTATGGCCGGTTTTTCAGGAGGAAGAAAATCTATTTGTCCTGGAATTGTCGGAATTGAGACAATGAAATATTTTCATAGTCCTGAGATGTTAGAGTCTCCGTTTTCTAAAGTAGGTGTTTTAAAAAACAATCCCTTAAATATATTTGCCAGCAAAGTAGCAATAAAAGCAGGTGTAGATTTTATGATAAATGTTACTTTGAACCAAAAGAAAGAAATAACAAATGTGTTTTGCGGAGATTTAGATAAAGCATATGAAGAAGAAGTAAAAGCATGCGAAAAACAGTCAAGTGTTTTTATTGACAGACCAGTTGATATAGTAATAACTTCTAATGGAGGATATCCTCTTGACAGGGATTTTTATCAGACGGTAAAAGGTATTGTATCGGCATTGGATATCATAAAAAATGGCGGAACAATAATTATTGCGAGCGCTTGTTTGGATGGATTAGGAAGTCCTGCATTCAGAAAACTTCTTTTCGGTATGAGAGATATAAATAATTTTATGAAGATGATTTCTACTGCCGGTTTTTTTAATGTTGATCAATGGGAAGTAGAAGAACTTATAAAGGCATTAAGAAAAGTAAAGAAAGTAAAAGTATATTCAGACGGGCTTACTAATCAGGAAATAAAAAAATCATGGTGCGAACCTGTGAAAGATATTAATAAATCAATTTTAGAAACTATAAAAGAATATGGTAATGATTCGAAAGTTGCGGTTATTCCGGATGGTCCGTACATTCTTGCAAAATTAAATAAAAAAATATATAATTAAACAATTGTATATTAATTTAAAAAGGGGGATTTGTTTATGGCAAAAATGAAGGTTGAGTTTTATGGTCATGTCAGGCAGTATCACGGGATCAAAAAGGAAATAGATGCTGCTATAAGTAGTGTTTTAGAAAGCGGTAAGTATGTTATGGGTCCTGCACTGTCTAAATTTGAAGGTGAACTTGCATCATATTGCGGGACAAAATATGTAGTTGGGCTTAACTCCGGTACAGATGCATTGTGGCTGGTATTACTTGCACTTGGTATCGGCGAAGGTGATGAAGTTATCACTACTTCAAACACTTTTTTTGCAACTGCCGAAGCAATATGGTTTGTAAACGCGAAACCGGTATTTGTGGAAATGGATCCTAAAACATATAATATTGATGTAACAAAAATAGAAGAGAAGATTACATCCAGGACAAAAGCTATTATACCGGTTCATCTTTACGGGCAACCTGCTGATATGAAAGCTATTGCCGGTATTGCTAAAAAGCACAATCTTAAAGTAATTGAAGATAATGCACAGGGACTTGGTTCCAAAGGTGATACTTTCAGAATCGGAGAATTAAGTGATGCTATGTGTACAAGTTTTATCATCCAGAAAAATCTTGGTACTTTCGGAGATGGCGGTGCAGTAGCTACAAATAATCCTCAAATCACTGAACGTATAAAAGCTTTACGCAATCATGGTTCGTTAAAACGTTCTGTTCATAGTATGGGATACAATAGCCGTTTGGATGATATACATGCCGCGGTTCTTAGTGTTAAACTGAAACAATTGGATAAGTGGAGCCAGAAAAGGAGAGAGATTGCTAAACGATATGATTCTGAATTAAAAAATACAGGTTTAGAGCTGCCTTTCTGCAAACCGGGATATAGTCATGTATATCACCTTTATGTAATTCATACTGACAAACGCGATGACTTGCAAAAATATTTAGAAAACGAAGGAATTACTGCACTTACACATTACCCGATTCCGATTCATAAGCAAGAAGGGTATCCATGGGGTAAACACGCAGATATGAACATATCGTTACCTCTTACCGAAAGATCAGCAAACAGGTTGCTTTCCTTACCAATGTTCCCGGAACTTACTGATGATGAAGTTTCTTATACCATAGAGGCCATAAAACGTTGGAGGAAATAATGAGTTTGAAAAAATATACTGTTGCTGTTGTCGGATTAGGAAAACGGGGAAAACACCATATATCTGCATTTTCCAGGAATCCAAGGTTTGAAGTATTAGGTATTTGTGATATTGATTCTGCCCGTGTGGATTCTGTTAAAAAAGAATTTAATGTGCAAAACAGTGACACAGATGCAAAAAAACTTTTAAATAAAATTAAACCTGATATATTTTGTTTTTGTACTTTACCTAATATCCGGTTAGATATGATAAAAATTGGGGTAGAAGCAGGGGTCAAATTGATTGCATACGAGAAACCAATTGCTCTATCTACAAATGAAGCACTTGAGATAATGAACTTGCTAAGAAATGCCAAAGTTAAAAGTGTTGTAAGTCATCAACACAGATATGGCGAGCATTATCGTAAAGTAAACGAAATAATAAGAAGTGGTGCTATAGGCAGGGTTCACACTGTTTATGGAACAGCAACCGGGTGGATGATGCATATGATGACCCATCTTATAGATTATTGTCGTTGGTTTAATGATAATGCAGGAGCAGAATGGGTTATGGGTCAGGCTAGTGGAACAACTAAGTTCAAGGATATACATGTTTCCCCGGATTATATTGCCGGAATTATCCATTTTACTAATGGAGTTCGCGGAATTATTGAATGTGGTGCCGGTGCACCGGATGTTCCAGAGGTTGATTATTGGTGGAGGAAGTGTCGTATCGGGGCTCAAGGTACCGAAGGTTTTGCAGAAGTTTTAACCGGCGGTGGATGGCGTGCTATTACAAAAAATTCAAAAGGTGTAATTTCGGGACCCGGATGCATGAACTATGACCTTGATATGCCGCCGTATATACAAGATATTGCCGAGTGGCTTGATAATGAAAACAAAGTTCATCCTTGCAACGGTGAAAGTGCATATAAAGGATTCGAAATTATGATGGGAGTTTGCCGCTCGGTAATAGAAGGCGGCCAGATAAAACTTCCGCTGAGTCAAGGATATAAAGAACTTGAATCTTTGGCGAAAAAACTGGTTAATACACCAACTTTTTCAACAACAGCCGAAACTGCAAAACAGTATCTGTAAAAAAGTACATAGATGTCCACCCCTCACCTCTTTCCTCTCCCCTGAGGGGAGAGGACGAAAGGTGAGGGGAATATTATAATACTTTTGCATACAGATATGAAGAAAAGGAACAAAACAATATGTCTTACATGCTTGGTGAGATTGAACAACAGCCAGAAGTAATTAGTAACATACTTCAAGAAAATGAGGCTGATGTTGAAGCAATTTGTAGGGAGATAATTAAACGGGATATTCATTTTATTCTTTTTGCTGCCCGTGGTACATCTGATAATGCAGCTGTTTTTGGAAAGTATTTATTTGGTTACATAAATGGAATCGTTGTAGGTCTTGCTGCATCATCACTTTTTACTTTATACAAAAAGAATTTTAACTTAAAAAACGCACTTGTAATAGGGATATCACAATCAGGCGAATCTCCTGATGTTGTTGAAGTTTTGAGACAGGCAAAAAAACAGGGTACTTATTGTGTAGCTATAACCAACCAGAAAAACTCAGAAATTACAAGAAATGCCAATATAAGTCTATATTGCCATGCCGGTAAAGAAAAAAGTGTTCCTGCTACTAAAACATACACAGGAGAGTTAGCTTTGTTATATCTTCTGTCACTCCATCTTGCCGGAAGAAAAAAAGAATTGAAAGAGTTAAATAAAATATCTTACCAAATGATGGAAGTTATTTCCCAAAAAACATATATAAAAGAAAAAGTTGAACAATATAAATATATGAATAAATGTATTGTATTGGGAAGGGGACTAAATTATGCTACAGCTTTAGAAACTGCTTTGAAAATAAAAGAAACCAGTTATCTAGAATCAGAAGCTTTATCAGGTGCAGATTTCCTGCATGGTCCAATTGCTATTATTGATAGAAGTTTTCCGGTAATAATGATTGCTCCACCTGATGCCACATTTCAAAGCATGCTTGAAATAACCGAAAAACTTAAACAGAAACAAGCTGAGAGAATTATTATGTCTTCCGAGGAAAAAATATTAAAGCTTGCAACTTTGCCAATAACTATGCCAAAAATGAATACAATATTAACACCAATAACATATATTATTTCAGGACAACTTTTTGCATACTATCTTTGTCTAAAAAAAGGTTTTAATCCGGACAAACCTCGTGGACTAAATAAAATAACCCAAACGATGTGACGTTGTTTCTCTCCTCTCAAACAGGAAAAATGTAAATAATTCTTATATGGAAAAAGACGGCAAGCAAACTACTACCTTACATATCTTAAAACGGCTTCTAAGTTATCTATTGGCATATCCTTTATATTTGTTTTTCACAATATTACTGCTTATCATGTTTCTTACGATAGAAGTACTTTTGCCTCAAATTTCAGGTAACGCTATTAATGTAATAAGTGACATGGTGAAATTTCACAATAGCAATCCTTCCGTATTAATGAAATTAATTATGCTTTATCTTGTACTTACAATTTTACATACCGCATTGCGTGTTTGTAGAGGAATTTTACATACTAAAATGATACAAAGTGCATTAATGGATATTAGATATGCTTTGTATAACGCTGTCCAGAGACTGTCTTTCACTTTTCATGATAATCGTAGTTCTGGAGAACTCATATCAAGGGTAACTCGTGATATCGGAATGGTGGGAGAGTTGTATGGTACTGCATTAGTCTTTGTGATGGAAATGGTTTTTTATGTTATTGGTTCTATTATTATAATGCTCACAATAAATTACAAACTAACGCTTTTTGCACTCTTGCCTGCTGTGCCTACCGTTTTAATATTATTAAAATCTTCAGGAAAAATGCGTTTACTCTGGAGAAGTGTTCGTGATAAATATAGCGAATTATCTACAGTTATTCAGGAAAACATTGCTGGTATACGTATAGTAAAAGTTTTCGGGAAAGAAGAAACAGAAATCACTAAATTTAATGAAAAATCAAATAGTTTTGTTAAGCATGTTATTAAAGTTATAGATTACTGGTCAGCAAAAATTCCACTGACAGAATTTGTGTTCGGACTAAGTGTTCCAATTGCCCTTGGGTATGGCGGATTTTTAATTATTCACAAACAGCTTAATATAGGAGATATAACAAAATTCGTTCTTTATCTTACCGGTGTAGGTATGAGAATCGGAAGGTTGGGTAGGATTATTAACATCACAAATAATGCTGTTTCAAGCGGTGAAAAAATATTAGAAATATTGGATAAAAAACCAATAATAACAAGTAAAAAGAATGCTGTTAAATTTCCTAGCGGAAAAGTGCAAATAAACTTTAATGAAGTTAATTTTTTTTATACAAGTAAAAAATCCGTCTTAAATAATATTTCTTTAGCAATAGAACCCGGTATTCCTATAGCAATTGTAGGACCAACATCAGCGGGAAAAACAACATTAGTAAATCTCATACCAAAATTTTACAATGTAAACTCTGGTCAGATTACCATTAACGGGATAAATGTTGATGATATAGAACTAAATTCTTTAAGAAAATCTGTAAGCATAGTATTCCAGGAGAGTTTCCTTTTTTCCGATACTGTATCGGAAAATATTTCTTTTGGTGTTAAAAATACAAATCAGAAAGATATTGAATTTTATGCACAGATAGCACAAGCACACGAATTTATTACAATGTTTGAAGATGGATACGATACTATAATTGGTGAACGTGGTGTTACTTTAAGCGGTGGTCAGAGACAGAGAATAGCGTTGGCCCGTGCAATTATCATGAAACCGGCAATATTAATTCTTGATAATGCTACAGCCAGTGTTGATTCCGAAACTGAACGTCATATTTTTGCCGCTCTTGAAAAAGAAGTATTTAAGAATATTACCTCTATTGTTATAACTCATAAATTAAGCTTAATAACTAATTTCCCACAGATTTTTGTAATGGATAGTGGAATAATTGTAGATAAAGGTTCGCATGATGACTTGCTAAGACGGTGTGAGGTTTACAAAAAGATGTACGATATAGAGTCCGGTGAGGAAAACTAATTGGTAAACACATAGTATGTTTTACTGTCATTCCGAGGGAACGAGTGAAAAGAGTGACCATGGGAATCTGAATTTTTATATTAAAAAGGCAAGATTGCCACGCCCTTTTGGGCTCGCAATGACAACTATCCTACGATAGTTTAAGTGGAAACCTATAAATTATGAAATATGATGATTTAGAACATCTTGAACAAAAACAAATTACACCTAAATTGTTAAAAAGACTGCTATGTTATATTTATCCGTACAAAACCCTTGTTACTAAAAATATAATTTTTAATATTTTAACAACGATTACTGCTGTAATGGGACCGCATATAATTAAAATATGTATTGATAAATATATTTCCAATAGCGATGTATCCGGCGTTATGTATATGAGTTTACTTTTTCTTGGTGTTACGCTTTTAAACTGGATTTTTTCTGTTTATCAAACAAGGACCACCATAAATCTCGGACAATATGTTATAAATGATATAAGGATGGAATTGTTTAAACATGTTCAAATTTTATCAATGGCGTTTTTTGACAGGACAAAACAAGGTAGAATAATTGCCAGGTTGGACAATGATATTACTACAATGGAATGGTGTTTAACCTGGGGTATCGGAGTATTAATTAATAGTGTTTTAACGTTATTCGGTGCCATTTATTTTATGAGTAAATATGATTGGAGATTGTGTGTTATAGTAGGGATAATATTACCGCCAATAATAATTGCAACAAATATTTTTCGGATTAAAGGTATGCAAAATTATAGAAGAGTTCAGGAAAGTGCCTCCCGTTTAATAGCTAATTTTGCAGAAACAGTATCAGGAATAAGGATTATTCAGTCTTTTGCACGGGAAGAAGAAAATCTAACGGAATATGAACAAATTAATTTATCTCACGTATCTAATACAGTAGGAGCAGCAAAAGTGTGGTCTACTTACTTTCCTTTTTTAGGTCTTATGGCAGGCATAGGTGTTGCCATAACTTTTCTGTCCGGTTATAAACTTGTAATAAACAATGAATTAAAGATAGGAGAACTAAGTGCTTATATATTATATATCGGTATGTTTTTTGGACCTATATATATGATGAGTGAACTTTATAATTCATTACTTTCTACTTCTGCAGCTGCAGAAAAAATATTTAATTTGTTAGATACCAAGCCTGAAATTAAAGATGTACCGCAACCGATAGTCTTACCTAATATTAAAGGCGAAGTCGTTTTTCAAAATGTATTTTTAAAATATAAAGATTCAAAAGATAGCCATTGGATATTAAAAGATATTAATTTTACTGCTAAACCAGGTGAAACTATTGCGTTAGTCGGACAGACTGGTGCAGGAAAAACCTCAATAGTAAGTCTTATAGCAAGATTATACGAACCTCAAAAAGGTAAGATACTTCTTGACGGCATTGATATGTCAAAAATATCCCTAAAATATCTGCATAGTCATATGGCTATTGTTTTACAAGAAAATTTTTTGTTTTCCGGCACAATAATGTCTAACATAAAATACGCCAGACCGGAAGCTACTGATGAAGAAGTTATAAATGCCTCAAAATTCATAGGTGCAGATAAATTTATTATAAAAAATCCGGATGGGTATAACACTGAAGTTAAAGAACGTGGAATTGGATTAAGTCTTGGGGAGCGACAGTTAATATGTTTTACAAGGGCATTGATATCAAATCCAAACATACTTATTTTAGATGAAGCAACAAGCTCTGTTGATGCGCATACCGAACATATTCTTCAGAACGCTCTTCAGAAATTATTAGCAGATAGAACATCATTTGTTATAGCACAGAGACTTTCTACTGTCCGAAAAGCCAGTCAGGTATTAGTTGTAAAAGACGGTATGATTGTGGAGAGAGGGACTCATCATAGTTTGCTTAAGCAATCCGGTGTTTATACTCAAATGTATAAAGAATTCATGCGGAAATAGTGACCTTTAGTCCGAAGTCCAATGTCTGATGTTAGATGTCATATTAAATATATTATTTCTTATTATAATATATCACGCCAAATAAATCCTAATATTTATAAATAAATAGTATTTTTATTAAAGTCTGTGTTGTTTCGGTAGTGTCCCGGTGGTAAGTTAAAATATTTCTGAAACAGTCTTGAGAAGATGAACACATTGCTGAACCCCACTTTAGTTGCAACAGCTTTTATAGGCATACATGTGGTCAAAAACAAGTCTTTGGCAACTTCAAGGCGAATATTTCTTAAATCTTCCATTGGTGTCCTTCCGGTAATTACTCTATATTTTTTTATAAAATGATATTTACTCATATGAACATAATTCGCAAGATTATCAAGAGTCATGGATTTGTCTAAATTTAAGTTCCCCAGCATAAAACTTTTTACTTTACTTACAAGTTGATTTTCTACTTCAGATTCGATGATTTTTATTAATTCAATTCTTATAACTTCAAAAATATTCTCTTGTTGTAAACGTTTGTAAGGATAACTTATTTGTCCTTGTTCGCACGCCCATTTAGATAAAACACATATTTTGCCGTTTATATCATGAGTTAAAACAGGAAAATTAACTTTTCTTTTCTCTTTCCAAGTGAAACCGACAGTTTCAACCGGTTTTTTATGATCGGATTGTTCTTTGTGAGCTATTCCTGCCTGATAAAAAAGTATATCTCCGGCATTTGCATGAATGTTTTTTCCTAATATTTCAACATGCATCAAACCTTTCGTAACAATTACAAGTTCGTGAAAAGTATGATAGTGTTTTCTGATTTTCCAGTTAGGATCTGGGTTAAGATATGTTACTTCAATTAATTTAATATCTTTTTTTTCTTTCTGATAGCGTTCTATTTTCATAATTTGGAGAGAAATATAATAATTTTAATTGATAATAGCAGGATTATTATACAAAGAATTATAAAATTGTCAATTCTTGATATTACACAATAATTGTATATAATCTGTATATCGCTTTTAAATTTCCGATAATACATTATTTTTGCAACAAAGTAGAATACAGGTGATATACAATAACGGATAAAAGAATAGAAGTCACCGGTAATAATATTTTTGTAATAAGACGGTAAATATAATAGTAATGCAAAAAATGATTATGTTATATATGACAATATTAAGTAAAAAAAAGACCTTGACAGAAAATCAATAGTGTGTTATATATATAGTAAAGCACAAGAAGTTATTATGTATTAGCAAGATATGAGCATTAACTATCAGAGGGTTTTTAAATAAGATTTAGTTTTACTCATAAAATGTAATTATAACTAATTAGCATTCTTTAGCAATTATAGATAAGATAACGGCAATTATAGATATTGACATTTATGTAACTATGCGTTATACTACTGTTTGAAGATACAAATCAAAAAGTAATGTTTAGATACTAAAGACCTTAAGAAATAGCAAATAAGATAAGTAATCAAAAGGGGGTAAAGGTATAAGAAAGTAAGACTCCGAAAAGGCTACTCCCGTGAAAGCGGGATGAGTTCGCAAAACCAAGGGCTAAGATAGATAACGCCAACAGGTTGCCGATAAACGACAAACCACAAGCAAGTAAATCACAAGCGTGTAAACCGCTTTGTGATAAACCGCTTGTGGCTATTAAGCCAGCAAGGTTACCGAAAACAAAAGAAGTGGATTAGTAAATTAGTGAATTAGCGAATTAGGTTAAAAACTTAATTAACTAATTGATTGATTTTCTAATATACTTCTTTTTTGTTTTATTGAGTCCCCTACTGGAGACCAATAAAACAATCCCGAACGCAGCCGAGAAATTATCAATTATATGTTACACTTTAAAGTATAAAATTAGAGGTATTTATGAAAAATTTAAAGAGACAGTCAAAAGTCCCTGCTTCACCAATGTTTAGTGGCGGACAATGTCCAATGTCAGAAATTAGAAGTCAGAAACCAGAAGTCAGAAATCAGATGTTATCTTGTTTCTTGCTTCTTGCCTCTTGCTTCTTGCTTCTTGTTTCAAGCAGCACATACGCTGCCTTTAGCAAAGATGATACAGGGACAAGTGCAGTCCAGTTTTTAAAAATAGGAGCCGGCGCCCGTAGTAGTGGGATGGGCGATATCGGAGTAGGAGTATGTGAAGGAGCAAGTAGTATATATTGGAATACAGCAGGATTAGCTGGAATAGAAAAAACATCAATAAGTGTAATGCATGCGGTCTGGTTTGAAGATATAGGTTATAGTTGGGTAGGTTATGGACAGCCGATAGCAGGTGTAGGAGTAATAGGGTTAGGTGTGCAATATATAAATTATGGTAATATAAAAGAAAGCGATATAAATGGAATATTAGGTGGTAATTATAGTCCAACAGATATGTCTGTTACGTTAAGTTATGGGAATATAGTAAGTGACGATGTGTCATTAGGAGTAGGAGTAAAGTATATAAGCAGCAAGATAAAGGAGAGTGCGACAGCGATAGCCGGTGATGTAGGAATGTTATATAAGCCAATAGATAGCGGAATGAGTATAGGGTTAGCAGTTCAGAATGTAGGCAGTAAGATGAAGTATGTAGAAGAGAGTGATAATTTACCTATGACAATACGTGTAGGTGGAGGATATAATATTCAACCGGAATGGTTAGTCGGGTTAGATATAACAGCAGTAAATGACAGTGGGATAGGAATAGGAGCAGGGACTGAGTATAAGTATGACGCGGGTGAAGGAACGACACTAATAGGCAGGGCAGGATACAACACCAAAACAAAAGACATAAGTGGATTAAAAGGGATAAGTGTAGGAGCTGGTTTAGATTATAAGGGATATGGGTTAGATTATGCATTTGTTCCGTTTGGCGATTTAGGCGATACACATAGAGTAGCATTGAATGTGAAATTCTAATAGAGACAATTAAAAGATTAAATATTAAAAGATTTAAAGATTTTAATTTTTCTAATCTTTCCAATTTTTTAATGTTTCTCAAATCTTTTAATTGATTTACAGGAGATAATTAGTATGTTCAGACAGAAATTGGTAAAAAAATATTGTATGTTTATAATATGCATTTTTGTAGCATGTATGTTTACAACAAGTGTATTATCCGGTGTGCCCGGTAAGATAACATATTTTCTGACGGCATACCCGACATCCAAGACAATAACACTTGTATGGAGGTCTGTCGGCGATAACGGCAACACAGGAACAGCGATAACATATGATATCAGGTACTCTCTTTCACCAATATCGGATGCTAACTGGGATTCTGCAACTCAGGTTACAGGTGAGTCGAATCCAAAGCCTGCAGGTTGTGCTGAATCGTTTATTGTCTTTGGACTTTCACCTTCAACACAATATTATTTTGCAATCAAAGCAAGCGATAAATTGTCTAACTGGTCACCAATATCTAAATCACCGAGTGCAACAACTCTTGCTCTCACAGATACTATACCACCTGATAAAATAAATAATTTGATAGTAAGCGGAACAACAGCAAAATCAGTTACACTTACATGGACCGCACCCGGTGATAACAACAGTTCAAGGATAGTCGCATCAAGATATATCTCATATGATATTAGATATTCACTTTCACCGATAACAGATGCAAACTGGGATTCTGCGACTAAAGTCGCAGTTACACCAACACCGCAAGAAATGTCCAGGACAGAAACATTCACTATTGCCGGACTTTCACCTTCAACTAAATATTACTTTGCAATAAAAACAGCAGATGATGTGCCCAATTGGTCATCTTCATCAAATTCACCGAGCGCGACAACATCAGCTCTTACAGACTCCACACCACCGGCCCAAATAAATAATTTAGCTGCAATCAATCCCACACCTACTTCAGTTACGCTTACATGGACTGCTCCCGGCGATGATGGTAATGACTACAGAGTTTCAAAGTATGATATAAGATATTATACTTTTCCTATATTAACAGAAACAGATTGGAACTTAGCTACACCGATTGACATTTACTGGCTACCGATAGAATGGGCTGGTACAAACCAGTCAATTATGGCACTTGGACTTTCTCCAAACACCCAATATTACTTTGCAATAAAGGCTGCGGATGAAGTGCCGAATTGGTCACCAATATCAAATTCACCAGGTGGAACAACTTCTCCGCTTGTTACTTTGCCGAACAACAATTTTCTTTTTCATGAAGGTGCTATATATCCAAATCCTACTCTCGCACCTATAAAAATACCATATATTATTTACTGGTGTGCCGGTCCTGGCGAGCAACCTCACGAAACTATGAATTTTTCCGGTTTAATGTGGGCTACCAAGTCATGGCACGATGGGATGATAGCAAAAGGGAAACTTCCGATACCATATAGTTATGCTTGCAGGGTGCCGACATATACAATTACTAACGAATGGTATCTTGACACTGAAGAAAAAATGTATAACAATTACTTAGAGGCTGCTCAAGAAGGATATTACGGGTTATCCATTGACGAATGGGCTTCTAATGATTCGGATACTCGAGTCCAAAAATCCATAAATGCACTTAGGCGGGTGAAACAACAATATCCCAATTTTTTTGTGACTGCTGCTTATTTTGGAGATGGTTTTGATGAAATGATGACGAATGGAGCCGATGTAATAGATTTTTATGTACCTGAGTTATATTTCTACCATGGAATCAAAGATTATAGAACATTTACTAAGAGGAATACTAACTGGGCAAAATACCGTAGGCTTGATGGAAAAACATTTCCTATCCTTGGTGGCGGAAACATCTATGACGGATATGCACCGGATGATGACTTGTGGATAAAATACTTGAGAGCAGACTCACCTCAGATTGCCGGTCTTGGAATAGGAATATTTAAACTTTATAATTTAACCACTGAAGAAAGAGCAGTGTATGATAAAGTTATGGATGACGACTTTTTTAAGCTATCACCGTCCGTTTCTATAAATTCTCCTGTAAATGGTGCTGTAGTAAGTGCTAGCGTAAATATATCAGTAACAGCTACACCTAATTCTGAGACAACCAATCCAGTTGTCTCATATCGTTATTTTATAGATAACAAACTAGTTAAGATATCTGCAAGTCCGACATACACATGGAATACAGCCGGCTATACACAAGGTAATCATATAATAACAGTTCATGCCGTATCGGATGATTACCTTGCCGGAGCAAGCCAGGTAACCGTAACATTTAATGACACAACCCCGCCAACAGATATAAACACATTAGCGAGTGCAACTGCAACCAGCAATAGTCTCCAATTAAGTTGGACAGCAGTAGGCGACGATGGTAACATAGGTACAGCGAGTAATTATGATATTCGCTACGCATTGACACCTATAACAAACAGTAATTGGGCTACAGCTACACAATGCAGTAATGAACCAATTCCTCAAGCAGTAGGGACAAATCAAACCTACACAGTGAAAGGGTTAAATTCAAGTACAATATATTACTTTGCGATTAAGGCGGGTGACGATGTAAATAACTGGTCAGGGATATCTAATATAGTAAACAAAGAAACAGATCCGACAGATACGATACCGCCTTCAACAGTAAACGATTTAACTACCAGTAATCCCGGAGGAAGAACAATAGTATTAAATTGGTCAACAGTAGGCGATGATGGGGGCACAGGTACGGCGAGTGATTATGATATCCGTTATGCGACATATAGTATAACAAGTATCAACTGGGATTGGGTAAGTGTAGCACAGTGTAGTGGTGAACCGACGCCATTAATAGCCGGTAGTAACCAGAGTTATACGGTAAACGGCTTAAATGCAGATACTGTTTATTATTTTGCAATGAAGGTAGTAGATGAAGTAGCTACGAATTGGACAGGAATATCCAACTGTGCAAGTGGGAAAACTACAGAAGGGACGGCAAATCTTGCAATAGGTACGACTGCTTATGCATCTTCAGTAGAAGCAGGAAATGGCAATGATAATCCTAATTATGTAATAGACGGGAAACTTGGGACCCGATGGGCATCACAATCGCCGTACCGTGACTCGGAATGGATATATGTAGATTTAGGTATAACGTGTACCATAACAGAAGTAATATTAAGATGGGAAGCAGCATATGGAAAAGATTACCAGATACAAGTATCAGACAATCGTATGGACTGGACAACAGTAGCCACAAAGATAGGCGGAACAGGCGGAACAGACGATATAGCGTTAAATGGTAGTGGCAGATATGTCCGTATGAACGGGCTTGCGAGAGGACCTTATGGATATTCATTATATGAATTTGAAGTATATGGTATCCCGGCACTATCCGAGACCACTCCTCCAATAATAATAATTACAACACCAGGAAACAACACAACAGTAACGAACTCATTATTATCTTTAAGAGGAACAGCATCAGATAATTTAGGATTAAGCAAAGTAGAAATAAAGGTAGGTGAAAGCGGGACATATTCAGCAGTTAATGGATTAGAAACATGGAGCGGAACCGTGCGATTGAAGAAAGGTCCCAATACGGTATATGTCAGAGCGACTGATATATCTACACATAGTAATCAGAAAGAAACAACAATAACAGTAACATATGCTCCTACTACCACAGTATCCAATATCATTGGCAATGTGCAAGTATACAAGAGCAGCAGCAGTATAAGCGGGATAACAATGAATTTAAGTGGTGGCATTATTAACAGTTATATTACTGGAGAAGATGGATATTACGAGTTTATGGATTTAGGAATCGGCGATTACAGTGTAGAGCCTAAAAAAGAAGATTGGCGGTTCTGGCCTAAGAAGATGGAATACACAAGTTTAAGTATTGATATGGAAGGACAGAATTATATATGCAAGCCGTTAAGTGTAACAAGGATAGTGAGTCCGCAGATACAGATATCAAGCGGGATGGCGGTAACACCAATAAGTGAGAATAGCAGTGTGGATAGTGAGATAAGTGTTTTGGTGCCAATAGGTGCGTTTTCTACTACAGCGAATTTAACGTTAAAAGCAATAGATGTGCCTGTAAGTGACAGGCGGGCAATAAAGGTATTAGGCTATGGAATAGAAATAGTAAATGACAAGAACCTGCAGCCAAAGGAAATGCTTATAACGATAAGTTATGACGACATTTCAATAGCTGGTTATGACGAGAGTAAGTTAGTAGTAGGCTGGTATGATGAAAATAACAAGAGGTGGGAAGCGTTACAATCAACAGTATATTCAAGTTATAATAAGGTAATAGCCAAAAGTAATCATTTAAGCAAATTTGCGTTACTGGAATTAGTTCCGGTAACTGATTTAAGTAATGTAAAAGTGTATCCAAGTCCATTTAATCCGATGAAGCACGCTCAAGGAATGACTATAGATAATTTAACAGCCGGAGCAGTGGTAAAAATATACACATTAGTTGGAGAATTAGCAAGGGAGTTGGTAGAAACCGGAGAAAGAGGCAGTATAGTATGGGATGGTAAGAATGAAGGTGGTAAGACAGTGGCGAGTGGTGTATATGTATTATATATAAAAGGTACAGGCGAAACAAAGAAAATAAAGATTGGTGTGGAAAAGTAGCGCACTATCTTATGGTGCCAGTTAATTAGTTGATTAGAGAATTAGCTAATTGGGAAAAATATTGAGACTAATATTAAGTTTGAGAAGTAAAATAAAAGCGTCCGAAGTCCGTAGTCCTTGGTCAAAAATCCAGTTTTGTAGTTGCTTACCATAGACAGGTATAAATAAATAAATAATATTATGAATAAAACCAGCAAGTGGTTTTTATTAGTCGTCATAGTCACCATATATTATGTTGTGGCTACAAAACTTCATTCAAAAAATGGATTATTGTTAGGACTTTGTTGTACTTCTCTGCTTGTATTGATGCTTATCTCAAACGTCTTTTCAACGGTGACTATTTATCCGCTTCCTTCCCAGGTGCAAACCACTTATTTTACTGCAACTATTAATGGACAGCCGGCACAAATATTCAAGGCTTGGGATAAATACTACTCTTTGTCTTTTGACTTTGAAGGAACCGTTGAAATCAAGATCACCGCTTCTACACCTGATTACTGGTCGCAGGGAGTTGAAGTGCAGCCATGGATACAATGTATCAGGCCAACTGTCAGCGGAAATACAATAACATTTTCCTTGTCAAACCCCGCCAAGCTTGCAATAGTTAAACCGGGAAAATATTCTAATCCTTCTTCAGGCGGTGTTGTTTCCGACGATATGCTTTTTGTCTTTGCAAGTAAGCCCGAAGTAAATCAGCCCAAGCAGGGCGATTCCGGGGTGCGTTATTACGGTCCCGGATACTATGAGGAGAATATTGATTTGACAAGCGGAACGACCTTGTATCTTCATGGAGGAGCTGTGGTCAAAGGAAGTATAAATATTTTTAATGCACAGAATGTGAAAATCCTTGGGCGAGGAACAATTATTCATAATGACGTGAATACCGAAGGTATCGACGCACCGCAACCCAACGTTCGGGCTATTACCATGTACAACGCTCAGTCTGTTACCGTTGAAGGTATTCATATAGTCACCCAAAGCAGGACATATCATGTAATAATAGGGGATAATTCAAGTAACATTACATTTGACAATGTCACAGAAGTCGGGGCATGCCAAGTTAACGCCAACGTAGACGGGATACATATCAAGAGGAATGCAAACAATATCGTTATCAATGACTGTTTTATCAGAGCCGCAGACGATATCATCGCGATAGAACAAAACGATATAGTAGGTTCTCCTGGCGCTATTTCTAATAGTATTAAAGATGTCACTATCACAAATTGTGTCCTGTCAACAAGTATTTCTAATATAGTCAGGGTCGGCTGGAGTACTGAAGTCACCAATTCCAGTAACTTTGTCATGAGAAACTGCGATGTTATTCACATGGGATTAGGTTCATGCACTGTACCTTTTTCACTTCTCTGTAACTGGCAGTCCGGCGGAAGCGGGACCAATACGGGATATCTTTTTGAGAATATCCGGCTCGAGAGCTGGTATAATTTGCTGATAATTGACAGTCCGTATACGAATTGGAGCAATATCCGTTATAAGAACATCTGGGCAATTGAAAAAATGACAATGGTACCATCTACAGTAAGAGCCGCATCTATCGATACACTTGTTTTTGAGAATGTCGAGATTGCCAATAAAATCGCTGCATCTAATCAGGATATCCCACTCACGACGCAAGGCACGGTGAATAATATCCAGTTTGTGGTAAGTGATAGTATACCGCGTGCCTCATTTACTTTTTCGCCTTCCGCAATCGTTCCTCTTCAGCAGGTAACGTTTGATGCATCCGGTTCTCATGATCCCGATGGAACCATTTCTTCTTATGAATGGTTTTTCGGAGATGGGACAAGCGGAAGCGGAAAAGTCGTGACTCATTCCTATTCCGATACAACAGGAACGCTCTGGGACAATACGGGAAAATACCGGGTGTTGTTGAAGGTTACCGATAATAGCGGAAAAATCGTCTGGACATCCAGGACTGTCATGGTTGTAAATTCTTTTAGAAATCCTGAAAATCCTACTGGATTAACTCAGGGTCTGGACTATAAATATTATGAAGGAATATGGGATAATATACCTAATTTTGATGCAATGACGTCTGTTCGAACCGGAATAATTTCCCAATTTACAGTTTCTATTCCGAACAGAAGGGCTGACAATTATGGCTTGGTTTTCACCGGTTATATCGATATTCCGGTTGATGGCGGATACTCATTTTCTATAGTCTCGAAAGAGGCGAGTCAGCTCTACATCGGCTCTACGTTAGTTGTTTCACGAACTACTAAGATACCTGCGGTATGTGGCGGCAACTATAACGTCTTTTTAGAAGCATCTGGCAATGTGGGTCTCAAAGCTGGTAAACATTTTATTAGAGTAATTTTAACAGAACGTTCCGGACCTGACGGACTCAATGTCAGGTGGGAAGGACCCGGTCTGTCGTGGCAGGATATTCCGTCTAGCGCACTATTTTGCAGTGGAGGTTCAGAAACACCGGGTATAACCGTAACATCACCAAATGGTAATGAAACATGGCCGACAAATAGCAACCAGACAGTAAAATGGACAAATGCAGGAACAGTAGGAAATATTAATATAGATATATCAACAAATAGCGGGACTACATGGACATCATTAGTCCTTAATACTGCTAATGATGGCAGTCAGCTTGTAACTATTCCAAACACTCCAAGCACAACCTGTCGAATAAGAGTTCAGGAAATTGACGGTAACCCTACAGATATATCTGATAGTATTTTTACGATAGCCGAACCTGATAATATATTACCAGTAATAAAGATCACTTCACCTGAAGATAACTCAACAGTAACGACATCATTATTAACTGTAAGTGGTACAGCATTCGACAACGTAGGATTGAAAAATTTAGAAGTAGGAACGGGAGAAATAAAGTACGAAGCGGTAGCCGGAACATTATCTCCATGGAGTAAAAGTATAATATTGACGAGTGGGTTAAACATAGTATATGCGAGAGTGACGGACACATCAGATAATATAATGGTGACGACAATAACAATAACATATGTACCAGCTGCGACATTATATAGTATTAAAGGTAATCTGCAAGTATACAAGAGCAAAAGTGGGATAAGCGAAGTGGCAATGAAGTTAAATAGAGTGTCCGCCATTGAACCGATGGCAGATAATATAAATGGTAGTTATACCACTGGAGAAGATGGCTATTATGAGTTTGCAGATTTAGGAATTGGTAATTACAGTGTAGAACCTGTAAATAGCAATTGGCGGTTCTGGCCGAATAAGATGGAATATATAGGTTTGCACAGTGACAAGGAAGAACAAAATTTTATTGGCAAACCGTTAAGTGTGACAAGAATAGTTAGTCCGCAGATACAGATAAGCAGTGGAATGGCAGTAACACCAATAAGTGAGAATAGCAGTGTGGATAGTGAGATAAGTGTTCTTGTACCCAAAGAAGCATTTTCTACGACAGTGAATTTAACACTAACAGCGATAAATGCGCCGATAAGTGATATAACATCAACAAAAGTAGTAGGCTATGGAGTAGATATCTTAAATGACAAGAATCTCCAACCATTAAAAGAAATAACTATCACAATAAATTATGATGAAAGTGAGATAGTTGGCTATGATGAGAACAAATTTGTAGTAGGTTACTATGATGAGAATAACCAGCAGTGGGAAGCATTGCCTACGACAGTTTATCCTAGTGATAACAAGGTCGTGGGAAGAAGTAGTCATTTAAGTATGTTTGCGTTATTGGAATCAGTATTGTCAGCAAAAGATTTAAGTAATGTGAATATATATCCTAGTCCGTATAATCCTGCGAAACATGTTCAAGGAATGACGATAGAAGGATTAACAGCAGGAGCACCGGTAAAAATATATACACTAGGCGGCGAGTTAGCAAGGGAGTTAGTAGAAAGTGGTAATAGTGGTAATGTTGTATGGGATGGCAAGAATAATGGTGGCAAGTTAGTAGCAAGTGGAGTATATATAATATATATAGAAGGTACCACAGGAATAAAGAAAGTAAAAATTGCGATAGAGAAGTAGCGCACCATCTTATGGTGCCAGTTAATTAGTTGATTAGAGACTTAGTTAATTTGAAAAAAGATTGAGACTAATATTAAGTTTGAGAAGTAAAATAAAGGCGTCCGAAGTCTGATGTCAATGTTCAAAGTCTAATGTGGTTGAAAGGTTACTCGAATAAATAATAAATATTTAAGGTGCTAAGTTGATTTTAGCACCTTTTGTTTTAAGTTAGGCACGCCAAGGGCGTGCAACTACAAACATTGAAATTCCTATACATTAAAATAATATTTAATTTTTAAGCAATATCGTTTTTTTAGAAACCCTAATATTAGATAAAAGTATAGTAGTAAAAAGTGGCACCGTTTATATTACCGAGCATTATTTAGTTTTTATAGCATATTGTTAAAATTAATATATAACAATAATAGATAAAGATATAACAATTGCCGATAACAACACATTTGATAATCCGACGAGAAATGAAAAATAATTAAAAAAATAATGATATTTATTGCGACAATTTATCATAAAAAAAAGACCTTGACAGAAAATCAATAGTGTGTTATATATATAGTGAAGCACAAGAAGTGATTATATGTTAGCAAGATGTGAGCATCAACCAACGGAGAGTTTTTAAATAAGATTTAGTTTTACACGTAAAAAGTAATTATAGCTAATTAATGTTCTTTAGCAATTATAGATAAGATAACGGCAATTATGGATATTGACATTTTTGTAACTATACGTTATACTACTATTAGAAGATACAAATTAAAAAGAATATTTAAATAATAAAAACCTTAAGAAATAGTAAATAAGATAAATAATCGAAAGGAGGCAAAGATAAAATAAAGTAAAACTCCGAAAAGGCTACTCCTGAGAAATCAGGATGAGTTCGCAAAACCAAGGGCTAAGATAGTGAAAGCCAACAGGTTGCCGATAAACGACAAATAATTAAAATAGATCTTGTAATAAATAGAAATAAAGTAGAAATTACAAAGATCTAACTATCAAGCTAACAAGGTTACCGAAAACAAAAGAAGTGGATTAGTAAATTAGTGAATTAGCGAATTAGGTTAAAAACTTAATCAACTAATTATTAACTAGTTTTCTAATATACTTCTTTTTTGTTTTATTGAGTCCCCTACCGGAGACCAATAAAACAATCCCGATTACATATTAAGTTATAAATAAAAATCGGGATAATAAACCGAGAACACAAGAACAGTACTAAATTGGAGAGCTTTATGAAAATAACAATAAGCGAAATTAAAAACTATAAGGGGGAAAATATGCGCAAAGTGCTTAGCACTGTGATATTTGCAGTAATGGTAGTAGGTACTATATGTACAGGCAATTTAGAAGCTAACATTAGTAGTTCTGCTATGCAGTTTTTGAAAGTAGGCATAGGTGCGAAACAGGAAGCTATGGGTGGTGCACAGGTAGCAGTAGCTGAAGATGTCAATAGCGTATATTGGAATCCGGCAGGATTAGGTTCAGTCAGCGCAACCGAGTTATCATTTATGCATTTATCATATTTTGAAGGAATAAATTACGAATATCTGGCTATAGGACACCCAATAAACGAAAGTTCAACAATAGGGTTACAGGTAATGTACCTTAATTATGGCAGTATGGACAAGACATTAGAAGATGCCAATGGCGCATATGATGCGGTAGGCAGCGTAGGCAGTTATAGTGCAAATGATATGGGTGGTGCGATAAGTTACGGCAAGCAGGTAGATGAAACAATAAATGTAGGTGGCAGTTTAAAGATGGTAAGTGAGAAGATAGACAGTGATACTGCATCCGGATTTGGGTTAGATTTAGGTGTAGAATATGTTCCCAATAAAGGCGGAATACAATTAGGACTGGCAGTTCAGAACATAGGTGGTAAGGTAGGAAGTGATAGTTTACCCGGAAATATAAAAGCTGGGTTAGGCAAGAAGCTATCAGCATTTGAAGGTGAGAATAATTTAACAATAGCTGCCGACGTTAATTATGGATTAGACAGTGCGATAACAAAAGAGAACATCGGAATGGAGTTAATAGTAGCAGAGATGATAGCAATTCGTGCAGGCTACAAGATAGGTTATCATGAGGAGAGTTATACATTAGGCGGCGGGTTTAAGATGGGTGGAGAGAGTTCAACATTTAATCTTGATTATGCGTTTGTTCCGACAAAAGATTTAGGCGACACGCACAGAGTATCGCTAGGTATAAGGTTTGGGGGCGGAAAAGAATAAAGCAGTCCGATGTCCAATGTCCGAGGTCAAAAAAGATTGAAAAATTAAAGAATAAATGGTAAGATGTAAATAAAGATAGCCCGATGTCAAAAAGATTAAAATATGAAAATAAAACAAAATTTTAATAAAATATATGGCAAAACGGGAGGAAAAGGTATGGGTAAGATTATTAGATGGTGTATGTTTTTAGCGGCGTTAATATTTGCGAGTGGCATTGTAACTAAAAGTTGGGCAGATTTTTATCCCGGAACAGACAATATTTACAAAGATTTTACGCGAGTATCCACAGGTTGGTATGGCGGTACAGCTATTTGTGGAAATCCGTACACTGCTCACGACACTACTTCATCAGATCCATGCGCAGGATATGGAGGCTGTACTTTAACAAGTTGTGGGGGAAATTCGGCAGTTACTGCGACAGTGAATTCAGTAGATACTACCGGAGCAACAAAAGCAGAAGTATATATATCATATTGGGGTGGTCATGATGGCACACAAGACCAGAAGTTCCGTGTAAATAGCACAAGCGATAACGACTGGAAACCTTTACCGCTGCCTACAACACCAACAAGCGGGAGTTATTACTTCAGGACATTATATAATACAGTACCAACAGTTGTTCCGTTAAGTGGAGCAGGCTCGCTAATTGCAGGTAACAATAATATTTCTTTTACTGCCGGTTCACAAGGTGGCGGTATGCCATTTTTCTGGGTATATTCAGTTACAATTCGAGTATATTATAGCAGTTCCAAAACTCATCCAACAGGCAGCATCACATCACCGACTTCAGGGAGTGCATTAGGAGATAGTCAGACTTTCACAGCCAATGTGCCTACATATACAGGTGGAATAAGACAAGTAGATTTTATTGGCTGGTATAAAGACTTTAACTGGGAAGGCGATGGCCGTTTTCAAAACTGGCATCATACATATAAAGACGGAGTACTTGATAAACATATAGGCACTGATACTACCAGTCCCTATTCGGCAACATGGGATACTCGCTGGATACCTGACCAGGATCAGCCAATGAAGGTAGTAGCTCGTATAGTAGGTAATGATGGTATGTGTTATATAACAGATGCTGTAGATAATCTTACCTTTTCCAGAACCAGCTATTCTGTAAAACTATATGCTTCAAATAATGTTCCACCGGGTTTTTGTGCTGCTAGTTTTACATCTAATCCAAGGACATGTTCTTATACTATAAATGAACAATTAACCAATGCGACAGGTGCAAAACTTATGATAGCAACCTGGTGTGGTGCAGGACAGGAAAGCCTTGTTCCTTGTGCTGCAGCCAGTATCCGTGAATTTGGTATTAATAACGTGAGGATAGTGGATGCCGGAGGTCAATTAGCAGGACCGATTGGCGCAGTGGTAGCCCCCGCATTTAATACATATGATTTTAATCCAAATTTATTACACACCGGCACAAATGACTTTTATATGAGTTGCAATACACAGCATCATGCACTTGAAGTAAACTGGCCCGGACCGGTACTATTAGTTAAATATACAACTCAAGGAATACCAACCGCGAGTATAACAGCTCCAAGTAATAATGCATCATTTGATTCACCTGCGAATATAACAATCAATGCAACGGCAACAGACAGTGATGGAACAATAAGTAAAGTAGAATTTTATAATGGTTCTACTAAGTTAGGAGAAGATACTAGTTCTCCATATAACTACACATGGTCAAATGTTGCCGCAGGAAGTTATGTTATTTCAGTAAAATCAACTGATAATCTTGGGAACATAGGAGTATCCAATCTTGTTAGTATAACCGTAACCGGAGGTTCAACCGTAGGTAATTGGTGGAATGATAGCTGGAATTATCGCGTAGGGTTGGATATCCAGGCAGGCGCATATGAAAGGAAAAATAAACCCGTAGAAAAAGATATAAATTTCACGACATTAATAACCGGATTGGGAGGAAGTGGAGCATTCGACCCAGGTTCTATCCGTGTAGTAGAAGTTCTTGGAGATGGTACGGTAGTCAATGCATCAGTTCCGTTCCAGTTTGACCAGTCAAGCACATATAACGCAACTACAAATGCGGCTGGGACACTTGTGTTTATTATGGACAATACGACAGTAGCGAATGCTACAAGATATTATCATATATATTTTAACACAGGTACAAATTTAACAGTTCCTTCAGTAACAGCACATGTAGCACTAACAAACTCAACGGATGAAGGCAAGGACTGTTATAAAATAGTGACAGACCAGGGGACATATTATTACCAGAAAGCAGGCGCAGGATTTTCAAGTCTTGTAGATAGTGCCGGCAACGACTGGATAAACTATCATAGTGCGCCAACAGCCGGCAATGAAGGTGATATATATCGCGGGATACCTAATATGATTCACGGTGATGCACTACCCGGTTTTCATCCTAATGCAACTAACGGTACAACTGATTTAGTTAGTTCAGGTCCTATTAAAGCGAAAATTCATTCAGTAGTAGGCGGTGGTTGGGAATGTTATTGGGAAATATATCCTGAGTACGCAAAGATGACACTAACATCTGTCGGTCACAACTATTGGTTTTTATATGAAGGAACACCTGGCGGCACATTAGACCCGAGTACAGATGCCTGTGTCCGTCCTGGTGGAGCAAATGGTGTAGAAACACCGCTTTCAGCCACAGGTATATGGGCAGGCGACATAACTCCTGAGTGGGCGTACTTTAAAGATGGTTCGCTTAACCGTTCAATTTTCTTTGCACATAGTGAAGATGATTCTCAACCGGAATCTTACTGGCCTATTCTTCATGATGTGGTTAAGTCAGATTTAACAGTATTTGGGTTTGGAAGAAACTATATTGCAGGAAATGACGCTGTTAATGTAACTAAGTATATGAGTGCAGTCCCGGCACATTTCACAATGGGACTTTATAACGATAAAACATACCCGGTAATGAGTAAAGTGATAGAATCATCATACCGTGATTTGGGTGTGGTACAGCGGACAGCAGAGAAAAAAGATAGCGTATCATCAGCCGTACCGATAAAACTTCATCCTGATAATCCGCGTTACTTTCTATATAAAGGTCAGCCGACAGTCCTGATTGGTTCTAATGAACATTATGGTGCAGTACTGAATCTTGATTTTAACACTACAACATATTTAGACACACTCCAGGCTAATGGGCTTAATTATACCCGTATATTTACCGGTGTCTATGTAGAGCCGTCATATACAATGTGTAATCCACCATGGTGGATTATTGATGAAAATACGCTTGGTCCAAAAAGCGACAAACTTAGCTGTCCTTTTGCAAGAAGTACAACTCCCGGTTTTTATGATGATACTCCGTCAGCAGTTTCACCCAAACATCCAAGCAATAAGTTTGACCTGACCAAGTGGGACGATAACTATTTCGCCCGCCTCAAGGGTTTCGTTAAGATGGCTGGTGATAGAGGTATAGTAGTAGAAGTTACATTTTTCACTCCTTATTGGAATACTAATGACAATCCTGGTCAAGTCATGTGGATTCGTTCTCCATTTAAAGCAAGTAATAATATTAATGGTGTAGGTAATACAGCATCATGGACTACCAGTGGTTTAAATAGTGTTTGGGATATTAACGGTAATGACGGTTTGAGACCATATCAGGAAGCAATGGTAACGAAGATAGTTCAGGAATTGAATACATATGACAATGTCATTTATCAGCCGAGTATTGAGCCTAACTATAATGGAACTGAAACCAATCAAGTTATGTCAGTTACATTTGATAATGACATCATTTCTAAAATAGTAGCGGCAGACACACCTAAAAAGCATCTTATTTCTCAAAACGCTGTCGGTGATAATAATGGCAGTGATACACCGCTTGCGAATGTGGATATTCTTTCCTGGGATTTCTATAGCGAAGATCCTAGTGATGTTCGTGTTAGCGCATATAACGGTTATCCTAAACCCATAGCAAATGATGAAATAACATATCACAAGCAAGATGATGCCTGGTATCGCCGTACAGGATGGCGCTGGATTATCTATGGCGGAGCGTTATATAACTACCTTGACTTATCATTTACCACAACTAAAGCAGATGGTTCGTGGAATTTAATTCCTCCGACTGCATGCGGGACACAATCCATCGGGTCAGGGAATCCGGCATTACGTAAGTGCTATCATATTTTGAGAGATTTTATTCATTCTGTTAATTTTATAAAAATGACTCGTGACGTTTCAAGAGGTATAAATGCTTGGGGACTGGTTGGTGATAGCACTAATAAACAGTATGCTTTTTATTTAACAGGTCCGACTTCTGTTACGGTTAATTTACTGGCAGGCGATTATAAAGCAGAATGGATTGATACAAAAAGTATGACAGCAGATAATCAATTGTTAGTAGTTAAGACAGAAACAATTGCGAGTCACCCCGGAGGTAACAAGACACTGAATGCTCCAAGTTATAGTGGGGATATAGCACTGAGGATACTTGATACAGCCGTTCATGTTCCGCCGGTTGTAAGCATAAGCACAATTGGTGTTATAAATGGTAGTAATGCACCTGCTACTTTAACGATAGATGTAAATGCATCCAGCAGCGACGGCATAAAGCAAGTAGATTTTTACAATGGTGGTAACTGGCTTGGAACAGATAGTAGTTCGCCATATGAGTACATATGGAATAATGTTCCTGCAGGAAGTTACAGTATAACAGCGAAAGCAACAGATAATAGTAGCGGTAATACTACAGCGATGTCTGCATCTCAAATAGTAACAATAACCGGAGGTAGCGTTCCTCCATCAACGCAACAGGCATATCCTAATGGCGTAGCATGGACAATAGGAGCAGGAACGACAACTATAGAAGCAGAAAATTACGATATGTTAACAAGTGGTGTAGGTGAGGGTGAGACATACCACGATATTGATACTGCTAATAAGGGTAATGCATACAGAACAACAGAAGGTGTAGATATAGAAGCAATCCCTGGTGCAAGTAATGGTTATGATGTAGGTTGGGCACATCCTGGTGAATGGTTAGAATATAGTATTAATGTAAATCAGGGTGGCAACTACAAGGTAATAGCAGTCGCGGGTAGTGGAATAACAAATGCAAGTACTTTCCATATCGAATTCGGTCCGCATGGAGCAACAAGTACTGCAACACCATTAGTAAGTGTACCTAATACCGGTGATTGGGTGACTTATACAGAAGTAACTGTTGCAGAATCGGTGACGCTTACTGCAGGCAACCAGATAATGAAGTTAGTCCTGGATTCCGGCACTACTGATGTAGGTAATTTTGATTGCATCAAATTAATAAAGTTAAGTGCAGAAGATCCTAATATAGTAGCGACACCTACAATTAGCCCGGGAGCAGGAACATTTACAGGTTCTGTCACAGTAACATTAGGCTGCGCAACCAGTGGGGCAGAAATAAGATACACGACAAATGGAACAGATCCAACATCATCATCAACACTATATTCTGCACCGTTTGCATTAACTGCTAGTGCGACAGTAAAAGCGCGTGCATTCAAAGCAGCAATGACAGATAGTTCAGTAAATAGCGTGGCATATACAATAACAGGCGTTTCAACACAGCAAGCATATCCAAGCGGAGTTGCATGGTCAATAGGAGCAGGAACGACAACTATAGAGGCAGAAAATTATGATATGTTAACAACCGGTATAGGTGAAGGCGAAGCATATCACGATACAACAGTCGGTCAACAAGACCACGCAAACACATACAGGACAACCGAGAATGTGGATGTAGAGATAGTCGCTAGCGCCAGTAATGGTTATGATGTAGGGTGGGTACAACCTGGCGAGTGGTTAGAATACAGTATAAATGTGAATCAAGGCGGCAACTATAAAATAATAGCAAGCGCAGGTTGTGGGGTATCAAACGCAAGTCCGTTCCACATTGAAATTGGTTCTCTTGTAACACCGTCAGTAAGTATACCCAATACTGTTGATTGGCAGGCATTTACAGACGTAACAGTCGCTGACTCAGTAACGCTTCCTTCAGGTAATCAGATAATGAAATTAGTAATGGACGCCGGTAGTACAGATACAGGCAATTTTGATTACATAAAGTTAGTAAGGGTAAGTGCTGAGACACCTAATACAGTAGAAACACCGACAATTACTCCTGGAACAGGGTCATATGCAAGCTATGTTACAGTAACATTGGGCTGTGCAACCAGCGGGGCAGAGATAAGATATACAACAAACGGAACAGACCCGACATCATCATCAACATTATATTCAGCACCGTTTACATTAACTGCAAGTGCAACAGTCAGAGCGCGTGCGTTTAAAACTGCAATGACTGACAGTTCAATAAATAGTGCAGCTTACACGGTAACAAGTGTTTCAACTCAACAGTCATATGGAAACAGTGGAAATCCATGGGCTATAATAACAGGAACGTCAACGATAGAAGCAGAAAATTATGATTGGATAACAACTGGTGGTAGTGGTGAGGGTTTAGCATATCATGATATGGATGCTACAAACAGGGGTGGAGCATACAGGACAACTGAAGGTGTAGATGTAGAGAATGTCATCATTGGTAACGGTGGCTACGATATCGGGTACGTTCAACCTGGCGAGTGGTTAGAATACAGTATAAATGTAAATCAAGGTGGTGACTACAAAGTAATAGCAAGAGCCGGTTGTGGAATTTCAGGTGCAACCCCGTTCCATATTGAATTTGGTCCGCACAATGCAACAAATCTTGTAACTCCATCAGTAAGTGTACCTAATACTGTTGAATGGCAGGCATTTACAGATGTAACAGTCGCAGAATCAATAACGCTTACTGCGGGTAACCAGATAATGAAATTAGTAATGGACGCCGGTAGTACAGATGTAGGTAATTTTGACTACATCAAGTTAATAAGTTTAACTACAGATACAACACCGCCATCAGTAAGTGTCGTAACACCAACGAATGTAACTGGCAGTGGAGTAGTTATAACATGGACAACAAATGAACCTGCGAACAGTAAAGTAGAGTATGGATTAACTACTGGTTATGGCAGTGCAACTCCGGTAACAGATGCCGATGGAGTATATTCACACAGTGTTACACTAAGTGGGCTTACTCAGAACACATTATATCATTACCGGATGGTGTCCGTAGATATGAATGGTAACCCAACAACAACCGGAGATTATAGTTTTACAACAACATCTAATGATCCTAATCCACCTGTGATAAGCAACGTAGTAGCCGGTGTAACGCTAAACAGTGCAGTAATAAAATGGACAACTGATGAAAATTCAGATTCACAGGTTGCGTACGGAACTACAACGGCGATGGGCACCATAACCACGTTAGATCCGACATCTACAAGACTACACAGTGTTCCCATTAGCGGGTTACAGAAAGGCAAAACCTACTATTATAAGGTCTACAGCCGTGACTCATCTAATAATCTTGCTACATCAGCACAATACAGTTTCAAGACATATAACTTAAAGCACAGAATATATACCTATTATTACGATGACGGGACAACAACAACAAAGGTAGGTGCATCAGCAGCTGCGAGTTTGAAGTTCAAGGTTCAGGTATATAATGTAGATGAGAACAGTATTGCGACCGATTACACAGGAACATTAACGCTTACAACCAAGAACAGCAAAAGTAGTGTCCTTGATACAACAGATTCGACACTAATTACAGCAGATGCAGGAGAGAAGGAAGTCGCAATCCCATTCCGTAGTGATATAAATACAATTGAACTGACCGGTGATGTAACAGCACCAGTAGTGATAAGTTTCAATGATATGTATATTGCTAAATTAGTTGGTTATCAGGGCGGGTCAATACGAGGCTCCAACGGTTTAAAGATACTGATACCCACAGGTGTCCTGTCTGCAAACAAGTATCTTGCATCAATAAAGACAAGTGCAGCTCCGGCAGTCCAAAACTCAATGAAATATGTTAACACAGTGAATCCGATATGTTATGATTTTGGAGAGTTAACATTTAATAATAATGCGCCGGTATTACAAAATCAGGTATTTACAAGAGCAGTAAACATAACAATACCATATACAGCAGCAGATATAGGAACATTAAATGAGGATGGACTTAGAATCTATTACTGGACAGGGACAGACTGGGATTTGGTTTCAGGAGTCCAGACAGTAGACAAAGTAAATAATACAATAACAGCGACAGTCAAACATTTCTCAACATACCGTATATTGGGTAGTTATGTATCTGCTGATATGAGTAACGTGAAAATCTACCCTAACCCGTATAATCCGGCGACAGCGGTCCTTGGCAAATTGAAGATAATCAATTTACCAATGAACAGCAATATGAAATTGTATAATGTGACAGGTGAATTAGTCCGGGAACTTAAAGAAATAGATTTTGGTAATTTGGGTTGGATAGAATGGGATGGCAAGGATAGTGATGGTGACAAGGTAGGCAGAGGAATATACATATACCAGATAGAAGACGCTGCCGGTAGCAAGAAAAGCGGGAAGATAGGATTAATCAAATAAGAAAAGCGTCATAGAGTTCGTAGGGTCGTAGGGTCATAGAGTTTTAAGACAAAACACTAAGACCCAATGACGCTAAGACATACTTGAACAAGTTAGACTTGCCAAGGGTCTGGCGACAACTACAAAACTATAATTAAATTGTAGTTTCACGCCCTCGGCGTGATAACATTGAAATTCCTATACATCAAGTTATAAAAACAGAAGGTGCTGTTCGTTTCAGCACCTTCTGTTTAATATCTGTAAAAAAAGTAAAATTTATTGTAATATTTTTAGAAAAAAGTATAATAGAACTTGATATAAAATTCATTGAAATCAAGCTCATAATAAGGAGGGTAATTTATAATGTCAAAGTTAGCGATTCTTGGAGGAAAAAAAGCAGCAAGTGAGTTGAAAATTCCGCGATGGCCAATCGCAGATAAAAGTGATGAAAAGATGGTTTTAGATGTCTTAAGAAGGGGAAACTGGTGCAGACTTTATCCTAATTCCTGGGCAGAGAAATTTGAGAGAATATATGCAAAATGGATTGGTACGAAACATGCTGTTGCAGTTGCAAATGGAACAGTTTCACTTGAATTGTCGCTTAGAGCCGGAGGTGTTAGAATTGGAGATGAAGTACTTGTTCCGGCAGTAACTTTTATTGCTTCAGCAAGTGCAATAAGTGATGTAGGGGCGATACCTATTTTTGTAGATTCTGATCCGGAAACATTGCAAATAAGTCCAAAAGCACTTGAAGCATCAATAACTAAACGTACCAAAGCGGTGATTGTTGTAAACTATGGCGGTTATCCTGTTGATTTAGATAAAATAATTCCTATTGTACGAAAACATAAATTGTTACTGATTCAAGATTGTGCACATGCACATGGAACTGAGTGGAAAGGTAGGCAGGTGGGTTCCTATGGTGATTTTAGTTCATTTTCATTTCAAGGGAGTAAATCATTAGCCTGTGGTGACGGTGGGATAGTTTTAACTAACAACAAAGATTTATATGAAAAAGCATCTCTTGTCCATAATATTGGCAGGGTGATAGGTAAACCCGGGTATATTCATTATATTCTTTCTTCAAATTATCGCTTGTCAGAATTCCAGGCGGGAATTTTACTTTCTCAATTTAGACGGCTACCCCAGCAAACAAATTATAAATACCAAATGGGTGAGTTTCTTGCCAAGGAATTGCAAAAGATTGGTGGTGTAGACCCGTTACCTAGAGATAAAAGAATTACAAAACGCGGGTATTACTCTTTTATTGTTAAATATGACAGCAGGCAATTTGCGGGTGTCCATAGGGATATATTTTTAAAAGCTTTGGATGCTGAAGGAGTGTATTTTGGTGCAGGATATGGAGTACCACTGTATAAAAATGATGCTTTTCGCAAATCACAAATTGAGAAAGTTTTGCCTTCCCGGGTATTAGGTAAATTACCGGATTATGAAAAAATCTATTTGCCGGTAGCGGAAAATTTTTGTGCCAATCAACAGATGACGTTATGGCACCCTGCATTACTTATGCCTCGAACTGAAATACAAAGAATTATTGATGCTATTGTAAAGATAAAAGAGAATTTAGATGAATTGAAAAAGGTTACAAACATAAAATAAATGATTAAAACGGGTATCTCGATAATAAAAATAACTCCTCCATTAGGAGTAGAATTGTCAGGTTATGGTCCATATCTTAGAAGAACAGCTAAAGATGTACATGATGATTTGTATGCGAAAGCAATATTTTTTGATGATAATAAAACTAAAGTATTATGGATAATATGTGACTTAGTAGGTTTAAATAGAGGAATCGTTGTAGATTGTAAAAAAGAATTATCCGCTAAAATAGAAGGTCTTAAGGAAGAGAATATAATTATTTCAGCTACTCATACACATTCGGGACCGGCGACGATATATTTAAGAGGATGGGGGAAGATAGACAAGGGATATATAAAAGAATTAATCCGTAAAATTATTGAAGTAGGAATAGAATCAAGTAAAAAGACGAAACCGGTAACCATAGGATTTGGTAAAGGAAAATTAAAAATAAATTATAACCGAGTGGTAGATAACGGCAAAGTAGATGACGAGATAATGGTAATGAAAGTTGAAGATAAAAAAGGAGAGCCAGCTGCTGTTTTTTATAATTATAATTGCCATGCAGTAGTGTTAAGAGAAAGGAATTTTTCAATATCAGCAGATTATCCTGGCTATGCATCAAAGAAAATAGAGACAGAGACTGGCAATAAATCTATTGCTATATTTTTACAGGGATTCTGCGGTGACATTGACCCTATTTATCTACGACCCACATTTGATTCGGCAAAATTATATGGAGACAGAACCGCAGATGAAGTGTTGAAAGTTATTGCAAATACAAAAACAAAAAACATTAATAAAATTTCAGTTAAATCTAAAATCATTAATTTGCCTTTAGTTATACCTACTGAATCAGAAGTAGATGATGAAATAAAATATTTTTCTGCAAGAGATTGCAAAACCAAAGAATGGAAAAGATTTTTTGGGGATTGGAAAAAAGATATATTGAATGAATTAAGCAAAAACCCCAGGAATACATTATCTACGGAAATACAATTATTGAAGTTAGGAGAATACGCATCGTTTGTTATTCTGCCCTGTGAATTATTCACAGAATTTGGTATGAGAATAAAAAAAATATCCGGGTTAAAAAACATATTTGTGGTTTGCTATTCAAATGATTATATAGGTTATATACCGGATAAAAAAGATTTTGAAAAAAAGAATTATGCATCAAGCATGGTTCCATATATGGCGGGATTTTTTAAATTCAGAAATGATGTCGGAGATGTGCTCGTTAAAGAAGTGAAGGATATGATACTAAAACAATAGATTACTACTAAGGAAAATTAATAGAATGGTTATTGGGAATGCAACATCAACAACAACTTCCAACATATTACCAAATCTTAAAACAGGAAATATTATTATTGATTCTGCATTCCGGATAGCAATCGGTGATATTGTCGGAAATATTGTTCAATTCAAAGATGGACTATTAAAAGAAGAAAAACCGGTCTTTCTTGCAGGACTTGAATATGATGTCACATGGACAAGAGATTCTGCTGTAAATTCGTGGAACGGGACAGGATTACTTTTTCCGGATATTACCCGCAATACTTTGTTATCAGTACTTAAATATAAAGATAAAAAGGTATATATTGGCGGACAATATAATCAATATTGGGATGCAATAATATGGATAATCGGTGCTTGGTGGTATTATCTTTATACCGGCGACAAAGAATTTCTTTTACTTTCCTATGAAGCTGCACAAAATTCAATAAAGTATTATGAATCTACGGAATATGATGATACGTTTAATCTTTTTCGTGGTCCTGCCTGTTCCGGTGACGGTATAGCTGCATATCCTGATTTCTATTCAAAAACAGGTAACTCAGATTGTATCCTTGAATGGACCAAAGAAAATCCGGATAAAAAAGCCAACAAAGGTTATGGTATTCCTATGTGCACACTATCCACAAATTGTCTTTATTTCTATGGATATGTCTTACTTCAAAAAATGTCTGATGAATTAAAGATAAAAAATAAAATATGTTCAGAGAAAAAAGCCCAAAAATTAAAAGAATCCATAAATAAACATCTCTGGAATCCCAAGGCAGGCATATATAATTATTTTATAGACCAATGGGGTTTATGTAAACACCAGGAGGGAATGGGGAACAGTTTTGCAGTTATTTTTGGGGTTGCCGATAAAAACCAGCGTAATTCAATTTTAAAAAATATTCATATTACTCCAAATGGTATCCCTTGTGTCTGGCCGACATTTGACCGGTATAAAAATAAAGGCATTGGTAAAAAAAGTTACGGGAGACATTCCGGAACTGTATGGCCGCACATACAGGGTTTTTGGGCAACTGCCGCTTCGTTTGAGAACAAAACAGAAATGTTTTTCAACGAGCTATTCCACTTGTCAAAATTTGTTTATAGAGACGGTCAATTCGCTGAAATATATCATCCTGATACCGGTGAAATATACGGCGGACTACAGGAACAAAATGGGAAAATGGTGGAATATAAGTCCTGTTCAAGACAGACATGGAGCGCGACAGCTTATATACGAATGATTTTTATGGGACTTCTGGGAATGAATTTTAAATGTGACGGAATTGAATTTAAACCTGCTATCCCGAAAGTATTAAAATCGGTTATTCTTAAAAATCTGAGTTATCGCGATTCCTTGTTGAATATTGAAATTATAGGTTCAGGAAATAAGATTGGTGTTTTCAGTATTGACGGAAAAAAATCTAAACAATATTTTTTTACGGCAAAACATAAAGGAAAACATAAAGTGTCTATTAGAATGATTTAGAAAAGAATGACTGTCCGTAGTCCGATGTCCGATGTCTAACATCAGAAGCAAAAGATAAGATGCAATAGGTAAGATTAAAATAATAAATACGTTGTACATTATAAATATTTTGGCTAATTGTATTAAGAAACATAAGAACTTAATAAGAAAAAAGGATAGAACTGAAAAATGAAAAGTAAAAAATATTTATTAATAAAAAAAATACGTTTTTTATCGGTGATTGTTTTACTATTCAATATTTTCCGCGTAACACTCTTTGCTTCGCAGGAAAATCATAAAAAAGTCAGATTGGTCGTTGAAAAAGGGGTCGGTCTTCCGAGACCTGATGATTCAAGACCGCCGACAATGTGCAACAGGGCTGTTCTACGGGCATTCAAAGAAAAATATCCCTGGATAGAAATTGTAGAGTCCGGCGGTGTATCTTCCAGTGCTTCAGCTTTGGGACCTGAAGTTGGACGACTTATGTTAATAGCAAGCGGTCTCGCTCCTGATATTTTCGGTCTTGGTTTCGCTACATCAGATTTTTTTATCCGTGAAGGTCTTTTGTATCCGCTTGACGGGTTCATAGAGAAATTGCCTAAAAAAGAAGTTGAAGACAGAGTTCTACCTGCCGCAGTTCCTGTAATGTACCGTGATGGACCGACTGATGAAAAACACTGGTGGGCGTTTCCATATACAAAAGAAATTATGGGTTTTATCTATCGCAAAGATTTGTTTTATGATGCCGGACTTGATCCGGACCGTCCGCCTGATACATGGGAAGAATATTTGGAATACGCACGCAAAATTACAAATCCTGATAAGGGTATTTATGGTACTCAATTTATAAACGGTGGGGCTGCTTCCTGGAATTTTTATTTTCTTCTTTTATCTGCAGGAGCAAGATTTGTTGAACAAAATAAAAATGGCGAATGGAGAGCAGTTTATAATACGCCCGAAGCAGTAGAAGCAGTTTATTTTTATACTCGCCTTATACAACAACCGTTTGTAAAAAATGGTAAGACTATCCATGGTACGTCATACTACGGTCCTGATGCTTATGCTGACTGGAATGCCGGCAGAGTAGGTATGCGTCAATTTTATTTTAAGTCAGAAATGATAGCCGAAGTAAATCCGCAACTTATCGGAATAGCACCGGTTCCAAAAGGACCAACAGGCATAAGAGGTTCAGAACTTAATTGTTCAATGCTTGGAATATTTTCAGGTATTAAAGACCCGGATGTTCTTGATGCAGCGTGGAAATTTGTGTATTTTTGGGGCGGTCCTGAAGCAGAAAAAATACGCACTAAAGTATATGTTGAGAACGGTTATGGTAATTTTCTAAATCCTGTACAACTTAGAAAATACGGTTATACAGAATACTTAAAATACGCTCCAAAGGGATGGGAAGATAAATACAAAGAAGCATTATACAACGGTGTTCCTGAACCATACGGTAAAAACTGCGCTGAGACATACGGCTATGTATCACAACCATTAGAATTAGCATTGATAGAAAACTTAGGCAGCAAACCTCCTGAAATTGCAAGAAAACGCATAAAGCAACTATTGGATATAGCAGTCGCTGAGACAAATGAGAAAATGATAGGAATAGTTCCACCGAAGAAATTGGCATTTAGAAGGAGAGTAGCATTATCTTTAGCTATCGTAGTTTTTTTAAGTTTCATTTTTGCTTTAATATATATTATGAAAGTATTTACGCCGGAAGGAGCCAAAGCCGGCTGGGGATTCAAGAAATACTGGATTGCATATTTAATACTTCTTCCTGCTGCATTAAGTATGATAATATGGCAGTATATTCCCACACTTCGCGGTGTTATTATGGCTTTTTTGGATTACAAGATACTTGGGGGAAGCAAGTTTATAGGTATAGATAATTTTGCAAATGTGCTTTTTGATAAATTATTCTGGCAGGCATTGTGGCATACTGTATATTATGCAAGTTTAATTCTTGGTTTAAGTTTTTTCTCGCCGATAATTCTTGCTGTAATGTTACATGAAATACCAAAAGGCAAAATATTTTTTAGGGTAATATTTTATTTACCTGCTGTGATAAGTGGTATAGTAGTGATCCTTTTATGGAAAAGTTTCTATGACCCCACACCAAATGGAATATTAAATATAATTTTAGCTCTTATTTCCGGGGGTAAAATACTTCCGGTGAAATGGCTTCAAGATCCCAATTTGGCTATGCTATGTGTTGTTATACCAATTGTCTGGGCGTCTGTCGGACCGGGGTGTCTTATTTATCTTGCTGCATTAAAGACGATACCTGAAGATTTATACGAAGCAGCGGACATAGATGGTTCTAACATATGGCAAAAATTATGGAATGTTACTATTCCCACAATTAGACCTTTAATCATAATAAGTTTTGTAGGTGCTTTTATAGGAGCATTCCAGTCAGCAGGTTATATATTGATAATGACAGGTGGCGGGCCGGCTAGAGCAACAAATGTATTGGATTTAGAAATATTTTATAATGCATTTGTATATTTAAAATTCGGGATAGCAACCGCCATGAGCTGGTTATTAGGTTTTATTTTAATAGGATTTACCGTATACCAATTAAGATATTTAACTAAAATGCAATTCAAAACGGCGGAATAAAAAAAAGAGTTATAGTGTTCATAGGGTTCGTAGAGTTTATAGAGTTAAAAACCCTATAACTCTATAACCTAATTGGGGGTATTTAATGTCTATGCAAAAGTTGTTGAAAGTAGTATGCAATTTTGTAGTATGCATGTTTGTATTGGGTATGTTTGCGGGAAATGTATTGTTTGGTATAACTGATACTACACCACCTGCCAAGATAACGTATTTTCTAACTGCATATCCGACTGCCAAGACAGTCACGCTTGTATGGCGATCTGTCGGGGATGATGGTAATTCAGGTACTGCAACAAAATATGATATCAGGTATTCACTTTCACCGATAACAACAGAAGCAGAATGGAATTCAGCTACAAAGATTATATGTGACCTCACTCCAAGTTCTGCGAGTTCTGCGGAATCATTTATTGTTTTTGGTCTTTCACCTTCAACCAAATATTACTTTGCAATCAAGGCAGGAGATGAAGTCCCTAACTGGTCACCGTTATCTAAATCACCGAGCGGGACAACACCTGCTCTTACAGATACAATACCACCCGGTAAAATAACAGACCTTACAACAAACGACCCGACACCAAACTCAATAACACTTAAATGGTCCGCTCCAGCCAACGATGATAACAGTAATGGTCAGGCTGCAAGATATATACCATATGATATGAACCGCCAAAATCCAACCCCTCAATCACAATGGTTATATCGTTTAGCTTCACGGTATATACCGTATGATATACGATACTCATTGTCTCCGATAACAGATGCAAACTGGGATTCTGCAACTAAAGTCCAGGGGACACCGGCAGCACAACAGGTATTCAATCAAGAGATGTTCACAGTTGTCGGTCTTTCGCCTTCAACAAAATATTATTTTGCAATAAAGACGGCAGATGAAGTCCCAAACTGGTCAGTTGTATCAAACAGTCCATGTGAAACTACAAAAGCTTTAGGTCTAACTACGCCATATAAAGGAGTCCCGTTTCAGATACCCTGTAAAATAGAATTAGAAGATTTTGATAATGGCGGTCAAGGCGTATCATATTACGATACAACAAAAGGTAACGCAGTGTATCGCGATATTCCGACAGGTGAACCGGAAAATGCATACAGGAAAAAAGTAGATGTTGATGTTGAACCCTATAGCGGAGCGAGCGGGGGTTATGATATTGGCTGGGTTATGGCTGGTGAATGGTTAAAATATACAATAAATACAAAAGCCGCAGGAACATACACAATAGAAGTACAAGTAGGATGTGGAGGTAATGGCGGTAATTTCCATATAGAGTTTGATGATGTTGATAAAACAGGGCAAATGACAGTTCCTAATACCGGTGGATGGCAGACTTTTCAAACACTAAAGAAGACAGGGGTAAGTTTAAGTGCAGGGAAGCATATTATGAAGTTGATAATGGATACTTCCGGCACTGAGGCAACCGGTAATTTTGATTATATAAATATAATAAGTGAAGGCCAATTAAAACCAGTTATAATAGTAACATTACCTTATGGAAACGAGAATTGGGTAGCAAGTAGCAAAAAGGTAGTGACATGGACAACACAAGGGACAGTAGGGAATGTAAATATAGATTTATCAACAGATGGGGGAACGAAATGGACAACAATAGTATCTAATACAGCTAATGATGGTAGTGAAACAATAATAGTTCCAAATATAGATAGTAGTGCTTGCAAGATACGGGTACAAGATATAAACGGCAGTCCTGTTGGTATATCAAATAATAATTTTAAAATTTCTCTTACTCCGCCGAATGACAAGTTACTTTTCTATGAAGGTGCAGTATATCCAAATCCCAATCTCGCACCTGTAAATCCGCCATATCTTATTTCTTGGCGAGCCGGTCCCGGCGAACAGCCTCACGAAACAGTAAATTATGCCGGCTATAAATGGGCTGACAAGTCATGGCATGATGAAATGATAACAAAAGGAAAATTACCGATACCGTTTACATATGCTTCAAGAAATGATGCAAAACAAAGTGCTAATCCGGAGTTTCTTGATACTGAAGAAAAGATGTATAATAAATATATAAAGATCGCACAGGAAGGATATTATGGCATAGAAATTGACGAATGGGTTGCATGGGAAACTGACGACCGGGTCAAGGAATCTATTAATGCACTCAGACGAGTGAAAAAGCAATACCCCAATGTTTTCATGACTGCTGGTTATTATGGTGATGGTTTTGATGATACGATGGCGAGTGCAAGCGATATAATAAATATTTATGAGCCGGAGATATATATTTATCCCGGGTCCAAGGACTACAGAACATATATCAAGAAATGGACTGATTGGATAAAGTACTACGGATTCGAAGGTAAGAATATCGGAATACTGAGTGGTGGAGACGACTTCCATGGCCATCCTGCAGATATTGACTTATGGATAAAGTACTTGCGTGCAGAATCGCCTCAAATGGCAGGTCTTGGGATATCAATATTTAAACTTTATGCATTGTCTACTCCTGAAAGGGCAGAGTTTGACAAGGTGATGGATGATAACTTCTTTAAACTATCACCATCTGTTTCTATAACCACACCGACAAACAATGCAAAACTAAGAGGAACGGTCAAAATTGCGGTAAGTGCTGCAAAAAATTCAGAAACAGGTAATCCTGTTGTATCTTATCGTTATTTCATAGATAACAAACTTGTAAAGATATCATCAAATCCTGAGTACATCTGGAATACTACCGGATATTCAAAAGGCAATCATATAATAACAGTTCACGCAGTAGCAGATGATTATCTTGCTGGAGTAAGCCAAGTAAATGTAAGGTTATAAAGACAGTCATTAGTCTGATGTCCCTGCCCACCGACGATTTAGTGGTGGGCGAGGTTCAATGTTCAAAAAAATTAAATATTGAAACTTATGGAAATTAAGAAATTTATAGAAATTAAACAACATATTACTATAAATTACAATAAATTACGCGAAGCATATTTCAAAAAGGGGGTATTTTAATGTTCATGCAAAAATTGTTAAGATTATGTTGTATGTTTTTTGTAAGTATGTTTGCGGGAAATGTATTACTTGGTATAACTGATACTACACCACCTGCCAAGATAACGTATTTTACGACTGCATATCCGACTGCCAAGACAGTCACGCTTGTATGGCGGTCTGTCGGGAATGATGGTAATTCAGGTACAGCAACAAAATATGATATCAGGTATTCCCTTTCACCTATAACAACAGAAGCAGAATGGAGTTCAGCTACAAAGATTAAATGTGACCTCACTCCAAATTCTGCGGGTTCTGCGGAATCATTTATTGTCTTTGGACTTACACCTTCAACCAAATACTATTTTGCAATTAAAGCAGGAGATGAAGTTCCTAACTGGTCACCATTATCTAAATCACTGAGTGCAACAACACCTGCTCTTACAGATACAACACCACCCGGTAAAATAACAGACCTTGCAGCAAGTAACCCAACTGCAAACTCAATAACTCTTACATGGACCACTCCCGGCAACGATGACAATAGTAAAGGTCAAGCTGCAGGATATATTCCATATGATATGAATCGTGAAAAACCAATCCCGGAATCACAATTTCTACTTCGTCTAGCTTCAAGATATATACCATATGATATTAGATACTCGTTGACACCGATAACTGATGCAAACTGGGATTCTGCAACTAAAGTAAAAGATACACCGACAGCACAAGAGGTATTTAATCAAGTGACATTCAGCGTTGTTGGTCTTAAACCTTCAACGAAGTATTATTTTGCTATAAAGACGGCAGATGAAGTTCCTAACTGGTCAGTCGTATCAAATAGTCCTAGTGGCACTACAAAAGCTATAGGTATAACTACTCCATATAAAGGAATCCCGTTTCAGATACCCTGTAAGATAGAAGCTGAAGATTTTGATAATGGCGGACAAGGCGTAGCATATTATGATACAACACCTCGTAATTCAGGAAATTCGTACCGTACAGCAGAAGATGTTGATATTGAACCTTGTAATGATGCAGGCGGAGGTTATGATATTGGCTGGGTTTATGCAAATGAATTTCTAAAATATACAGTCAATGTAAAAACAGCAGGGACATATACAGTAGAAGTGAGAGTAGGATGTGGTGGTAGTGGCGGTAATTTTCATATAGAGTTTGATGACGTTGATAAAACAGGTACAATGACGGTTCCTAATACAGGCGGGTTTCAGATTTGGCAAACTATAAAGAAGACAGGGGTAAGTTTAAGTGCAGGAAAACATATTATGAAGTTAGCAATGGATACAACCGGTAACGAGGCAACCGGTAATTTTGATTATATAAATATAATAAGTGAAGGGCAATTAAAACCGGGCATAACAGTTACATCACCTAACGGCGGGGAGAATTGGATAACAGGTAATCAAAGCAAAGTGACATGGACAAGTCAAGGTAACTTGGGGAATATAAATATAGATTTATCAACAGACGGGGGAGCGAACTGGATAACAATAGTCTCAAATACAGCAAATGATGGTAGTGAGCCAATAATAGTTCCAAATAAAGCGAGCAGTAATTGTAAGATACGGGTACGAGATATTAATGGTAAGTATAGTGACACGTCAAATGCTAATTTTAAAATTTCTCTTACTCCGCCAAATGACAAATTACTTTTTTACGAAGGAGCAGTATTCCCAAATCCCAATCTCGCACCTGTAAATCCGCCATATCTTATTTCCTGGCGAGCCGGTCCCGGCGAGCAGCCTCACGAAACGGTAAATTATGCAGGTTATAAATGGGCTGACAAAACGTGGCATGATGAAATGATAGCAAAAGGAAAACTACCGATACCATTTACATATGCATCAAGAAATAACGCTTCACAAAGCGCTAATCCTGAGTTTCTTGATACTGAAGAAAAGATGTATAATAAATATTTAAAGATTGCACAGGAAGGATATTATGGTATAGAAATAGACGAATGGGTTACATGGGAAACGGATGACCGTGTCAAGGAATCTATCAACGCGTTAAGGAGGGTTAGAAAACAATATCCAAATACGTTCATGGTTGCTGCTTACTATGGTGATGGTTTTGATGATACAATGGCGAGTGCAAGCGATATAATAAATATTTATGAATCGGAGATATATATTTATCCCGGGTCCAAGGACTACGGATCGTATATCAAGAAGTGGACTGACTGGTTAAAATATTATGGACTAGAAAGTAAGAATATCGGCATATTGAGCGGTGGAGACGACTTCCACGGACAGCCGGCAGACATTGACTTATGGATAAAGTACTTGCGTGCAGAATCACCAAGGATGGCTAGTCTTGGGATATCAATATTTAAACTCTATGCTTTATCTGCTCCTGAAAGAGCAAAATATGATAAGGTGATGGATGATGATTTCTTCAAGCAATCACCATCTGTTTCTATAATTTCACCGGCTAAAAATGCTTTAGTTAAAGGCACAGTTAAAATTTCAGTAAATGCTACTAAAAATTCTGAAACAGGTAATCCTGTTGTGTCTTATCGTTATTTTATAGATAATAAACTCGTAAAAATATCATCAAGCCCTGAGTACTTATGGAATACTACCGGTTATTCAAAAGGCAATCATATAATAACTGTGCATGCAGTGGCAGATGACTACCTTGCCGGCGTAAGCCAGGTAAATGTAAAGTTATAAAGACAATCCAATGTCCTTAGTCTATGTCCTTGCACGCACGGTTTAGTGGTGGGTTAGGTTCGACGTACTAACACTTGAAGCAAGAAACAAGATGCAAGAAGTAAGATTTAGAATACTTGCTTCTTGTTTTATTGTACATTAATCACTACATAGGCTATTAAAAAACTTTTTTAATATTATTTGACAAATAAAGAAAATTTGTTATAATGAGTCCATTAATATTAAAAAAGGAGTTATGGAAAATGAAAAATAAAAGTGGTGATCATTTCTTGTTAAAAAAAGTTTTTTTTCTGCTAACAATTACCTCGCTTTTGAATGTTTTTTCTACAACACCCTCATATACACAGGAAAACCACAAAAAAGTAAGATTGGTTGTTGAAAAAAGTGTCGGTCTTCCAAGACCTGATGATTCAAGAGCGCCAACAATGTGTAATAGGCACGTTCTTCGGGCATTCAAAGAAAAATATCCCTGGATAGAAATTATAGAGTCCGGCGGTGTTGCTTCTAATCAATCGGTTCTGGGACCTGAAAATGGAACACTTATGTCAATAGCAGGCGGCATTGCTCCGGATATTATTAGCGTTAATTTTAAAAAGTCAGATTTTTTTATTCAACAGGGGTTTTTGCAGCCACTTGATAAATTTATAGAACAAATGCCTAAAGAAGAACTTAAAGAAAGAATCGTTCCCGGTGCAATCCCGGTAGTATATCGTGAAGGACCGGATGGGGGGACTAAACACTGGTGGGCAGTCCCATATGAAAATTGGATTATGGGTTTTGCTTACCGTAAAGATTTATTTTATGATGCCGGCCTTAACCCTGAACATCCACCCGAAACATGGGAAGAATATATAGAATACGCCCGCAAAATTGCCGATCCTGAAAAAGGCATTTATGGCACTCAATTCACAAGTGGTGGAGGTGCTTCATGGAATTTTTATTTTCTACTTTTATCTGCAGGCGCAAGATTTGTTGAACAAGATAAGACCGGAGAATGGCACGCAGTTTTTAATACACCAGAAGCGGTGGAAGCAGTTTATTTTTGGCTTCGACTCATACAACAACCTTTTGTGAAAAATGGTAAAACTATTGATGGTGCAGCTTTCTATGGCACTGATTGGTATTATACAAAATGGAAAACAGGTAAGATGGGTATGCTCCAATTTTATTTTAATGCAGAAATGATCGCTGAGGTAGATCCGCAAATTGTCGGAATAGCTCCGGTACCAAAAGGTCCTACCGGATTAAGGGGTTCGGAACTTAATTGTTCTATGATGGGTATATTTTCAGGAATAAAAGACCCTGATGTTCTTGATGCAGCATGGAAATTTGTATATTTTTGGGGAAGTCCTGAAGCAGATAAAATTCGCACTAAAGTATATGTAGAGAATGGTTACGGTAATTTTATTAATCCTGCACTACTTAGAAAATATGGTTATACCGAATACTTAAAATATGTACCTAAAGGGTGGGAAGAGAAATACAAGGAAGCATTATACAACGGTGTTCCTGAGCCATATGGTAAAAACTGTGCTGAGGCTTATGGTTATGTATCTGAACCTTTAGAATTAGCAATATTAGAAAAACTTGGTACTAAACCGCCTGAAGTTGCAAAAAAACGTATAAAAGAACTATTAGACATAGCAGTTGCTAAGACAAATGAGAAGATGATAGGAATAATTCCGCCGAAGAAAATGGCATTTAGACGAAAAGTGGCATTATCTTTAGCTATTGTTATTTTTTTAACTTTCATTTTTGCGTTTATATATATTATGAAAGTATTTACTCCTGAAGGAACCAAAACAGGATGGGGATTCAAGAAATACTGGATTGCATATTTGATACTCGTTCCGGCTGTGTTTGGTATGGTACTGTGGCAGTATGTTCCTACGATACGCGGTACTATTATGGCTTTTTTGGATTACAAAGTACTTGGGGGAAGCACTTTCGTAGGTTTAGATAATTTTGTAAATGTACTTTTTAATCAAGAATTCTGGCTGACGTTGTGGCATAGTATATATTTTGCAGGTTTAATGCTTGGTTTAGGTTTTTTCTCGCCAATATTCCTTGCTATAATGTTACATGAAGTACCAAAAGGTAAAGTATTTTTCAGAGTAATATTTTATTTACCCAGCGTAATAAGTAGCATAATAGTAGTATTATTATGGAAAAGTTTCTATGAACCATCAAATAATGGAATATTAAACAAAATTTTAACTCTTATTTCTGGAAGTAAAATCCTTCCTCAGGATTGGCTCCAAAGCCCCAATTTTGCTATGTTTTGTGTAATAATACCTATTATTTGGGCATCTGTGGGACCTGGTTGTCTCATTTATCTGGCTGCACTAAAGACTATACCTGAAGATTTATATGAAGCAGCAGACATAGATGGTTCTAACATCTGGCAAAAATTATGGAATGTAACTATACCTACAATCAAACCGTTAATCACGATAAGTTTTGTAGGTGCATTTATATCAGCATTTAGGTCAGTAGATTTTATATTAGCAATGACAGATGGCGGACCAGCCGGAAAAACAAACGTATCGGAATTATTAATATTTAAAACAGCATTTTTTAACTTAAGATTTGGAATGGCAACAGCAATGAGCTGGTTAATAGGTTTTATATTAATAGGATTCACCGTATACCAATTAAGATATTTAACCAAAATGCAGTTCAAGACAGCAGAGTAAAATAAAAAAAAGCAGAGGCGTCCGAAGTCCAATGTCCGATGTCAGAAACATTGGAAGCAAGAAACAAGATGCAAGAAGTAAGATTTTTAATACTTGTTATTGCTTCTTGTTCCACTATAGCACCATCGCACTATCTCACTATCGCACTGTTTTCATTGGGGGGTAAATGTCCAGACAAAATTTGTTGAAAGTAGTATGCATTTTTATGTTGGGTATATTTACAAGTGTTAGTGTCTTGTTCGGTATAGCTGACACAACACCACCTGCTAAAATAACATATTTTCTTACTGCATTTCCGACTCCTAAAACAATCACGCTAGTATGGCGGTCTGTTGGCGACGATGGTAATTCAGGCACAGCAGCCAAATATGATATCAGATATTCACTTTCACCGATAAACACAGAAGCAGACTGGAATTCAGCTACTAAGGCTACAGTAAATATGGTTCCAAATCTTGCCGGTTCTGCGGAATCATTTATTGTTTTTGGACTTACACCTTCAACAAAATACTACTTTGCAATAAAAGCAGGAGATGAAGTTCCAAACTGGTCTCCATTATCCAAATCACCGAGTGCAACAACATCTGCTCTTACAGATACAACACCACCCGGCAAAATAACAGACCTTGCAACAAGTGACCCGACGCCGAATTCAATAACTCTTACATGGTCCGCTCCAGGCAACGATGACAACAGTAATGGTCAGGCTGCAAAATATATACCATATGATATGAATCGTCAAAAACCTACTCCGCAATCACAATGGTTATATCATCTGGCTTCACGGTATATACCGTATGATATACGATACTCACTTTCGCCGATAACAGATGCAAACTGGGATTCTGCAACTAAAGTTCAGGGGACACCGGCAGCACAACAGGTATTTAATCAGGAGGCATTCACAATTGTTGGACTTTCACCTTCAACAAAATACTATTTTGGAATAAAGACAGCAGATGAAGTCCCAAACTGGTCAGTTGTATCAAATAGTCCTAGTAACACTACAAAAGCTATAAGTGTAACTGTTCCATATAAGGGAGTCCCATTTCAGATTCCATGCAAGATAGAAGCCGAAGATTTTGATAATGGCGGTCAAGGTATATCATATTACGATACAACGAAAGGTAACGCAATGTATCGCGATATACCGACAGGTGAGCCGGAGAACGCTTACCGAAAAAAAATGGATGTAGATGTCGAGTCCTATAGTGGAGCGAGTGGGGGTAATGATATTGGCTGGGTTATGGCAGGTGAATGGTTAAAATATACGATAAATGCAAAGACAGCTGGAACATATACTATAGAAGTTAGTGCAGGATGTGAAGGCAATGGCGGTAATTTTCACATAGAGTTTGATGACATAGATAAAACAGGACAAATAACAGTTCCTAATACGGGTAGTTGGCAGAATTTTCAAACACTAAAGAAGACAGGGATAAGTTTAAGTGCGGGGAAACATATAATGAAGTTGGTAATGGATACTGTAGGTAACGAGGCTATTGGTAATTTTGATTATATTAATATATTAAGTGAAGGGCAACTAAATCCGGAAATAAAAGTAACAGCACCTAATGGCAGTGAAAATTGGGTAGCAGGCAGTAAGAAAGCAGTAACATGGTCAACGCAAGGTACAGTAGGAAATGTAAATGTAGATTTATCAACAGACGGTGGAACTAACTGGACAACAATAGTTCCGAATATAGCTAATGATGGTAGCGAAACAATAATAGTTCCAGATACTGATAGTATTGCTTGCAAGATACGTGTACAGGATGTAACGGGAAGTCCCGGGGACATATCAGATAATAATTTTAAAATTTCTCTTACACCGCCAAACAATAATTTGCTTTTTCATGAAGGAGCAGTATTCCCAAATCCTAATCTTGCACCTATAAACCCGCCATATGTTATTTATTGGTGTGCAGGAAGTGGCGAGCAACCTCATGAAACCATGAATTTTTCCGGTTATAAGTGGATGACTAAATCATGGCACGATGAAATGATTGCAAAAGGTAAACTACCGATACCGTTTACATATGCTAGCAGGGATGATGCATCAAAAGCTGATAATCCGGGATATCTTGACACTGAAGAAAAAATGTATAATACCTATTTCAAGATTGCCAATGAAGGATATTATGGTCTATCAATTGACGAATGGTCTGCCGGGGATTGGGATAACCGGGTCAAAGAATCCATTGCAGCGCTCAGGCGGGTGAAAAAACAATTCCCCGATTTTTTTATAGTTGCTGCATATTATGGTGATGCTTTTGATGAATTAATGGCTAGTGCAAGCGATATAGTAAGTCTTTACAAACCGGAGATATATATTTACCCGGGGACCAAGGAATACAGAACATATATCAAGAAATATACTGACTGGGTAAAGTACTTTGACCTTGAAGGTAAAACCTTAGGTATACTAAGCGGTGGAGATGATTTTCACGGTCATCCGGCGGATATTGATTTGTGGATAAAATATTTACGTGCAGAATCACCTCGAATGGCTGGTCTTGGCATGGGAATATTTAAGCTCTATGCTTTAAGTCCGGAAGAAAGAGCAAAATATGACAAAGTGTTTGATGATAACTTCTTTAAATTATCGCCGTCTGTTACAATAACTGCACCGTTAAAAAATGCCAAATTAGGCGGAACAACCAAAATTGCGGTTAGTGCCACAAAAAATTCTGAATCAGACAACCCTGTAGTTTCTTACCGTTATTTTATAGATAATAAACTTGTCAAAATATCGTCAAGTCCTGAATATCAATGGAATACCGCCGGTCATTCAAAAGGGAAACACATAATAACGGTTCATGCTGTAGATGATAATTATCTAACCGGTGTGAGCCAGGTAAATGTGACGGTAAAGTAGAAAAGAGTTATAGGGTTCGTAGTGTTATAGAGTTTATGGGGTTCAACTAATTTTAAAGTCAAACCCTAAAACCCTATAACTCTAAAACGCTATAACACACATTACGCGTTACATAATTTTTAAAAGGAGGTAGTTGAAGATGAGGAACTGGATAGTTTTAGGGATAGTGTTTGGGATTTGTTTGACTTGCGTGGGGCAAGTTGAGGCGAAGAAGAAAGTTATCAGTAAAAAGACAACTGCTGCTAAGCAAAGTGACGATAAAACAAGTAAAACTGCTGCTAAAAAGAAAGGGTCAGTAGCAGATATAAAGATTGAAGCAGAAGATTTTGACAAGGGCGGAGAAGGTGTAGGATATCACGACAAAGAAGCAAGGAATTATGGGGAACAATATCGTCTTGATGAAGGAGTAGATATAGAAACCAATGGTACTGCCGGAGGTTATGATGTTGGCTGGGTTACGGCAGGTGAGTGGTTAAAATATACGGTAGATATAAAGACAGCAGGGACATATACGATAGAAATACAAGCGGCAGCAGGTGGTAAAGGCGGTACTTTTCACATAGAGTTTGATGATGTGGACAAGACAGGACCTATAACAGTACCTGATACAGGCAGCTGGCAGACTTGGCAAACACTGACAAAGACAGGAGTAAGTTTAAGTGAAGGAAAACACGTAATGAAGTTGGCTATGGACACTAACGGTGCAGAAGCAGTCGGTAATTTTGATTATATTACTTTAAAATACGAAGGTGCACAAAGTGATGCCGGAGCGGAAGAAAAACCGGTTAAAACAGTTGCTGTTAAAAAGCAAGCAAGTGTTGCCGGTAATATTGCAAAAGGAAAACCTGTAACAGCATCGTCTATTGAAAGTGGGGCGACACCGATAGAAGGAGCAGTAGACGGTGATGCGGCAACACGCTGGGCATCAGCATCTAGTGATCCACAATGGATACGAATAGACCTTGGTGCTGTTTACGATATCAAAAAAGTAGTTCTGAACTGGGAAGCAGCATATGGTAAGGACTACGATATACAAGTATCAAATGATGACAATAAATGGACAACAATATATACAAAGACAGACGGTATTGGTGGTATAGAAGAAATACCGTTAAAAGGCAGTGGTAGGTATGTCAGGATGAATGGAACCGCAAGAGGAACGAATTACGGATATTCATTGTTTGAGTTTGAGGTATATTGCCAATAACTATCTGATAGTATAGCAATATTTTAATGGTATATAATAGCAATTTTAATTAAAAAAAAGGCAACTTTAGCTATTGGCATATTTTTCATAATAGGAATAGCAATTAATTTATAAAAAGACCTTGACAAAAAAGTAGTTTTGTGTTATATAAATAGTTAGGGGGAAAAAGTATTTCATATTGTTTACCCCGCTTACTGCGGGGTCATGTGCCCACGATTAACATCGGGGTTATGTTCTTGTTCGGTGCAGTAGCTCCGAACTCCGAGCATTAACTCATCCGGTGCAGTTGCTCCGGATTCCGCGCACTAACCCGATTCTTATTTATAACTGAATATGTGATCGGGATTGTGTTCTCGTTCGGTGCAGTAGCTCCGAACTCCGAGCACTAATCCGAAAAGGCTACTCTCGTGAAAACGGGATGAGTTCGCAAAACCAAGGGCTAAGATAGTTAATGCCAACACAGGTTGCCGATAAGCAAAAGGTCTTGATAATCGTGCCATTAATCTATGTTATCAAGACTAAAAACTATCAAGCCAGCAAGGTTACCGAAAACAAAAGAAGTTGTTAGAAAATAGTGTTATAGTAGGATAGCCCTCCACTGAATCTTTGGCGGGCAAGTGCGTTAGTGGGATAGGTTGAAAGCCTAAGCACTAACAAACTAATCCTTGCCCGCCAACGACGTAATGGCGGGAACAAATACACTAATTTTTAATAAGCTTCTTTTTTTGTTTTATTGAGTCCCCTACCGGAGACTCAATAAAACAATCCCAATAACAAATTTAGTTATAAATAAGAATCGGGTTAGTGCTCGGAGTTCGGAGCTACTGCACCGAACGAGAACACAATCCCGATAACAAATTCCATTATAAATAAAAATCGGGACAAACAATTACACATTGCAAATATTTTAATCAGAGATATTTATGAATAAATCCATAAAATTATTTTTCTTATTTGCAGGTTTGACATTAATAAGCGTTATAACAGCACAATCATTATCAGCAGTGTTAGCTTTCAAAAGGGGCGTATTAAACAATTGGGCTGATTTGACTAATTATAAAGCTGACATTGATAAGGCAATATACTACGGTGCAGATTCTTTTTCTCCGTCCGGCCCACTACCAGCTTATATAGCAGGTGTTAAAAACGGGAATCATGATTATATTGGCGATGGTGTCACTTATGCGTATTCAAAAGGTGTAAAAACTTATTTTTTTATGGTTATAGGCAAATATACCGGTGACGATTATGAAGCTTTTAAAAATAGTACTTCTGCACAGAACCAGTTTCTTTCGGACTTAGAATGGGTATTGCAACACTATCCCACTCTTGCTGGTATAGAAATGGAAGAACCACATTTTCATGGCTCACCAGTACCGAATGATGGTGGTGCAGCATGGCGTGCGTTCACCAATAGTTTTTTCACTAAATGCAAAAATGTAATTGCTAAGTATAAACCTACTGACCAACCCGACGTCTTTGTATGGTCGTTCAATTCAGCATCCAACTCTGCATCTAACGTTTCTTTAATAGGAATTGATACTGTTTACATTAATGCAAATAAATTATTCAATGCATTTGAAATTCAGAATAGTGCACAATCTCTATCGGACTATCAGTATAATGTTACAGCATGGCAGTCAAGGCTCCCAAATCTTGAGGTTTTTTCCTGCACATATTTAAATTGGTCATCTCTATGTGACGCTTGTGAGGTTCAGTATCCGAATTGGGATAATCCTACATGCTGGAACCAGGCATTTTTTGACCAAGTTAAATGGGCTAAATCTGTTGGTCATTCTATACGAATATTCATACATGGCAGGCTCACTACATCCGCTTCAATGTGGCCTAATGACACCACACCGGGTGCAACAGCAGGTGAGAAAGTAAGATATATCTGGGGTGGAACCCAGCAGGCGTATTCTGCAGGCATCCCCTGGCTGATAACAACCAGCACTATCACACCCACAAAAATAGAATCAGAGAATTTTGATGTGATGTCCGCCGGTTCAGGTCAGAATGAAGCATACTATGATACTACACTGGATAATCAAGGAGGAGCATACAGAACAACCGAGTATGTAGATGTAGGCAATTGCACAGATACCGGCGGCGGGTATTATGTAGGCTGGACAAAACCCGGTGAGTGGCTGGAATACACTATAAATGTGACAAAAAGTGACGAATACAAAATAAAATTACGAGGCGCACGTGGCGGCAGCGGCACCGGCGGTCTTTTACATCTTGAATTTGGGAAACATAACGAAGCAGCATACTGTAAAACCGAATCTGTCAGAATTCCTACAGTCAGCTGGACCAGCTGGAGTGATGTATTATTAGCCCAATCAATAGTACTAACGACCGGCACCCAGGTAATGAAGTTAGTAATGGAGTCCGGCAGTGCCGCTGATTGCGGTAATTTCAATTACATAAGCATAGTAGTAGAACCTGATGTAACCAAACCGGCTGTAGTAAATGATTTAGTAGTGAGTAATCCAACTGCCGGAACAATATCTTTAAGCTGGACAGCAGTAGGTGATGACGGTACAAAAGGGACAGCAAAACAATATGATATCCGCTATAGCAGTGTAAGTGATTTAACAGAAAGCAACTGGGCAACAGCGACACAATGTCTTAACTTGCCTGTTCCGGATTTGAGTAAGACACACCAGAGTTATGTAGTAGAAGGATTAATTCCTGATACAAATTACTATTTTGGGATTAAAGTGGCAGATGAAGTGCCGAACTGGTCAGTAATCTCCAACAGTCCCGGCGGAACAACAACATCCAATAATCCGCCTGTATTAGAATGGTCAGGTGATACAGGCTATAGTGCAGATGGAGTAAATCCCGAGACCGGTAATGTGAATACCAATTACGAGTATAGAGTGTTATACAAAGATGTAGATGGCAATGCACCAAAGAGCGGGTATCCGCGGGTCCATATATTAAAGGGTGGGGTTGAGATAAGCGGTAACCCGTTTGTTATGACTACTACTGATGACACTAGTTCGTATACAGTAGGCAGGATATACAAATACACAACAAAGTTAAGCGGATTAGGTAGTGATTACAGTTATTATTTTGATGCCCAGGACATAAACGGTGGAGTATCTGTCCCTACAACAACAAAAGATTCACCTGATGTGTCAGCGATGACTTACGATATCAGGGGTAAAGTGAGTGAGTATAAAAGTCCTAACAACAGGATAAGCGGAGTTAGCATGAGTTTAAGCGGGTTAAGAGATGCAGATTATACAACATCAAACGAACTATCAGCGGACTATAATTATGAGTTTGTCGGCTTAACAAGCGGTATTTACACAATAGAGCCGAGTAAGACAGGTTGGCGGTTCTGGCCTAACAAGATGGAGTATACAATGTTTGACAGTAACCTAGTTAATCAGGATTATGTAGGCAGACCGTTTAGTGTGACAAGGTTAGTTAATCCGATGGTGCAGGTAAGCAGTGGAATAGCAGTAACGCCAATGGGAGATAACAGCAGTGTAGACAGCGAGATAAGCGTAACTGTGCCTTTGGGTGCCTTTTCATTAATAACAACTTTAACATTGACCTCTACGGAAGTGCCTGCAAGTAATAACAAAACGATAAAAGTAGTTGGATATGGAGTAGATATAATAAATGACAAGAACCTGCAGCCTGTAAAAGGGATAATAATAACAATAACTTATGATGACAGTGCAATATCAGGGTATAATAAGGACAATTTAGTAATAGGCAGATATGATGATAATGATAAAAGTTGGGTAGGATTACCTACTACAAAGAGTGGAACGAACAAGCTGGTAGCCGGGAGTAATCACTTGAGTAAGTTTGCGTTGTTGGAATTAGTTTCAACGATAGATTTGAGTAATATTAAAATATATCCTAATCCGTATAATCCTGCTACTGCGGTAAGTGGTAAGTTAAAAGTAACTAACCTGCCGATGAATAGTGTCATGAAATTATATAGCATAACAGGTGAGTTGGTTCGTGAACTCAAAGAGATAGATTTTGGTAACCTTGGCTGGCTCGAGTGGGATGGTAAGAATGATGATGGTGACAAAGTAAGTAAAGGAGTATATATTTATCAAATAGAAGACACTGCGGGTAAAAAAAAGGCGGGGAAGATAGGATTAATTAAATAAAGGTTAGCGAGTAAAATCAGTTTCGGCTTCAAGAATTTATATTTATCCATATTTATATGAAAATAGTATTTTTATTAAATGTTGTTTTTTTGCGGAAGTGACCTGGAGGTGTATTAAAGTATTTTTTGAATAATCTTGAAAAGTGGTATTTGTTAGCAAAACCTACTTCAGCAAAAATAGATTTTAACGGCAAATCTGTAGTAATAATTAAATTTTTAGCAGTTTCAAGACGAATAATTCTTAAATCTTCCATTGGTGTTAGACCAATCAGTTTTTTATATGTTTTTAGAAAGTGATATTTACTCATATCGGCGTAATTTGCCAGCTTTCCCAATGTTAAAGGTTCCTTTAAATTATTTTTCATAAAAACTCTTATTTTATCAATAAGAGGATGTTTTTCTTTGTATGTAGTTATTTTTGTCAATTCAGCTATTATAACATCTAAAATTTTTTCTTGCAGTAGATGTCTGCGAATATATCTCGAATTAGTTTGTTCACATGCCCAGTTAGCTAAAGAGTAAACTCTCTTATTTGAATCGTGAATTAAAGTAGGAAGTTCTACTTTTCCCTTTTTTTTCCAGTGAATAACAATAATTCCAGCCTGATCATTAGCATCATTCAATTCTTTGTGTTGTAATCCTGAAGGATAATATAAAATATCACCGATATTTGCCTGGATAATTTTTCCAGATATTTCAACACGCACTGAACCTCTAGTAACAACTACTAATTCATCAAATGAATGGTAATGTTTTTTAACTTCCCAATCAGGAAATGGGTCAAGAGTATCGACAACAAGTAATTTACTGTTTTTTTTAACTTTCCAGTTATAATCTAGTTTCATACGATAGTCACCACAATTACAGACAACAATTTAACAATCTCAGCCATTGACTTATTTTACCCTGTACGCTATACTCTTATTAGAAGGAGCAGTAAGAAACATAAACATTATATAAATAGATTTAAATTTGTCAATAGCAATTTTATACCAAAAACAGAAAAGGAGGAAACTGAAAGTAAGTTATGTTGATTACCCCGCTTAATGCGGGGTTGCATTCTCGGTCGGTGCAGTGGCTCCGACCTGCGAGTGCTAATCCGAAAAGGCTGCTCCCGAGAAATCGGGATGAGTTCGCAAAACCAAGGGCTAAGATAGTGAAAGCCAACAGGTTGCCGATAAGCGACAAATAATTAAAATAGATCTTGTAATAAATGGAAATAAAGTAGAAATTAATAGAAATTACAAAGATCTAACTATCAAGCCAGCTAGGTTATCGAAAACAAAAGAAGAGTATTAGAAATTATATACCAAAAGTGCATAGCGCATTTAGATAGGTATGTAATTTTTAGTAAGCTTCTTTTATTTTTTGGTAATAGTTATAGAAATTAATAGAAATAGATAGAAATTAGAAGAAATTAAACGACAAAGAATTACAACAAATTACAATAAGTTTCAATAAATTTCAGAAAATGGAGGTTAAAATGCGTAAGATGTTAAGTGCAGTAATGTTGGCAGTCCTGGTTGTACCTATTATATGTACAAGCAATGTACAAGCCGGCGTTGGCAGCTCAGCTATGCAGTTTTTAAAGGTAGGAGTAGGCGCCAAGCAGGAAGGAATGGGCGGCGCACAAGTAGCAGTTGCTGAAGATGTCAATAGCGTATATTGGAATCCCGCGGGATTAGGTTCAGTAAGTGCAACCGAGTTATCCTTTATGCATTTATCATATTTTGAAGGAATAAGTTACGAGTATTTAGCAATCGGGCATCCAATAAATGAGAGTTCCACAATAGGCTTACAGATAATGTACCTTAATTATGGCAATATAGACAAAACATTAGAAGATGCAGCCGGCGCATATGATACAGTAGGCAGCGTAGGCACTTTCGGTGCAAAAGACATAGGTGGTGCAATAAGTTACGGCAAACAGGTAGATGAGACAATAAATGTAGGTGGCAGTTTGAAAATGGCGAGCCAGAAGATAGATAGTGACAACACAACAGGTTTTGGAATAGACTTAGGAGTAGAGTATGTTCCAGTAAAAGGCGGATTACAATTAGGGTTAGCAGTCCAGAACATAGGCGGTAAAGTAGGCAGTGACAATTTACCCGGCAATATAAAAGCCGGATTAGGCAAGAAGCTATCGGCATTTGAAGGCGAGAACAACTTAACGGTAGCAGCCGATGTCAATTATGGATTAGACAGTGCAACAACAAGAGAGAATATAGGTTTAGAGTTAGTAATAGCCGAGATGATAGGAATCCGGGCAGGCTATAAGATAGGCTATGACGAAGAGACATACACATTAGGCGGCGGTTTTAAGATAGCCGGTGAAAGTTCAACATTTAATATAGATTATGCATTTGTTCCGACAAAAGATTTAGGCGACACGCACAGGATATCGTTAGGGATAAGGTTTGGAGGGAAAGAGTAAAAGAAAAAGCGTTATAGAGTTATAGGGTTGTAGGGTTTTAACTCTACAAACTCTAAAACTCTATAACTCTATAACTTTACAATATGAAAATAAACCAAATTAGGAATCAAATATATAGAAAAACTGGAGGGAAAGGTATGGGTAAGATTATCAGATGGTGTATGATGTTATCAGTAGTAATGATAGGATTAAGTATGCTTTCAAATGCGTCGCCGCAGTCGGGAGAGGTGTATAAGGAATTTCATAGCAGGTGTGCTGATAATGATAACGGCTGGCGCGTAACAGATCCAACTACAGCAAATGCAACTGCTAAAACTTTTTTGCCAAATGACGCTCAAACAATAAGTTTAGTATCGGGAGATTTGCAGAATGTAATAAGGGCTGAAATAATCATAGACAGATGGGGCGGACATGCCGGAACTATAAATAAAGTTATTAATATAAATGGTAATTCTTGGATTTCTGTACCTAATAATACTGTTAGTATCGCTAATCTTGGAGCATGCGGTGGGGATGTAAATAGTTATATGCTACAAGATAATGTTGAGATAAATATAACAAGTCAATTATCACAACTAACAGCAGGCACCAATAATTTTAACTTTGCATGCGGTGACAATTCCGGATGTGATGGATTTCATGGATGGGGACAATGGGGACAATATGGTGTAATCTTAAGATTATATTATACACCCAGTGCAGTTTCAGCACCATCAGGTACTATTACAGGACCAACTGCCGGTACAATTGGTGAATCGGTTGCAATTTCACTAAACGCTACACCTCCGGCAGGTTCAAGTATATCCAAAGTAGATTATGTTGCATATTATGACGGGTTTGATGAAAATGGTAATAATTATTATTTAGATTGGCATGAATTCTGGAACAGGTTAGGAACCGTGCAAAGTTCCACTGATTTAACAATCAGGGACAATGTCGGAAGTGCGACCTCAGCACCGTGGGGAGTAACATGGAATACTAAATATATACCCGACCAAGGCAGTGTAAAACTAAAAGCAAGGATAAAAGCTGCAAATGGTTACTGGTATGTAACACCCGAAATAACAAATCTTACAATATCACACGCTGGATACACAACAGTGATTTATAAACCTAATAGCTTACCGGCGGACTGGGCACAGCGTACAGGTGTTGATATATCTTGTACTATAACAATACCCGCTGCACAATCGAGCGGTTTGCATGACTTAACTAAAGCAATAGAAAGTATAATGTATTGGAGAACATGGGCAAGTGATAACGCTCCGTTTACTATTAATGCTGTCAATGCCGGCAACACTCAAGATTCCAATACTCTTTATACTTATGCACTTGGAACAAGACCCGTTGATAAATCACTTTTGAGTAATACTGCTATGACTGTTAAAGTTGTTAACCAGACAGTTGAACATGGAACCGAAGTTCTGCTTCCCGGACCTGTGCTTCTTGTCCGGTATAATACCGGCGGAATGCAGTTGGTGGCAGACCCTGTAATAAATCCCAATGGTGGGACATATACCAGCGCCCAGACAGTATATATTAATTGTGCAACAGGCGGAGCAGTTGTAAAGTATACAACCGATGGCAGTAACCCATCCTCAACAAACGGTAATGTATATTCCGGTCCAATAACATTATCTGGTAATGCTACAATAAAAGCAATGGCTTATAAATCTGGTATGTTAGACAGCAATATCGTAACAGCGGCATTTACTATTACACTTCCTACTCAGGGTGACCCATTATATTATGTACCGGTAACAGTGGCAGTCGGCAGTTATGCAAGGTCCGATAAACCTGTAGAAGTAGCAGTTAATTTTACACAGTATCTTACAGCCCTTAGTGTAAATGGCAGTTTAAATGAAAATTCTTTAAGAGTGAGAGAGACCGATAGTACAGGTAATACAATAATAAATGATAGTGTAGTATTTCAGTTTGATAAGGATTCTGCATATAATGCGGCAAGTAATGCAATCGGTACAGTTACATTTATGATGAGTGGTACTACAAATGCAAACGCAACGAGATATTTCAGGATATATTTTGATGTAGATTCATCAATAACAAAAGTTAATTTTACAAATCAGGTAACATTAACGGATAATGTAACGGATGAGGGACAGTCAAGTTATAAGTTTGATACAGCGAATGCAACATATTATTATCATAAGATAGGAGCAGGTTTTTCCAGCATGGTAGATTCCCAGAATAACGATTGGCTTAGTTATTCAGTAGGTAATCAAGCATCAGGCGAATACCGGGGAATACCAAATATGGTGCATGATACCACACTGAACTGTTATTTTCATCCGGGGTTTGATGGTTCATCAGCAAGTAAAGGAGCATCAACAAGTAACATAGTAAGTCAGGGACCATTGAAAGTCAGGATAAACTCAATAAGTAGTGACAACAATTGGAAATGTTACTGGGATATATTTCCTAAATATGCAAGAATGACTCTGTATCAGAGAGATCCTTCAAGAAATTATTGGTTTTTATACGAAGGAACCCCCGGTGGGACATTAAATACTGCTTCTGATTATATAGTACAATCAAACAATACACAAATGAATATAACCGCGACCACAGCGTCAAACATAGATTTACCTGACCCCGAGTGGGTGTATTTTGCTGATGGAACAATAAACAGGAGTTTATATGTAATTAACCATAACCAACCGGATAATTTATATGATACATACTATACAATGGCAGGTCCTACAACTCCAATGACAGTGTTCGGGTTTGGTAGAGGTGCAGATTATTTAGTAAAGAATATGAATTTTACACCGGCATATTTTACAATAGGTTTTGCCGATAGTCGCGATTATGCAACCACTAAAGATACGATAGAATCCGCATGGCGCAGTTTGACTGCAACAATAGGAACTCCAGGCACGAAAGTAATAACTACAGAGCCGATAAAACTTCATCCTGATAATCCGCATTACTTTTTATATAAAGGCAAACCGACAGTCCTGGTTGGGTCCAATGAACATTATGGTTCGGTAATGAATCTTGCTTTTGATTATGTTCCATATTTGAATGAACTCCAGTCCAAAGGACTTAATTATGTGCAAATTTGTTCCGGAATGTATGCTGAAGGAGCCGGAAACAATTGGTGGAATCATCCAGGTTATCACAACTGGTGGAATTATAGAGATAACCCTCTTGGTCCGGATGATAACAAATTTGTCTGTCCTTGGAGAAGAACTGTAGACCTGAACACATATAAATTTGATCTGTCCAAGTGGGACGATCAAGGCACGTCGGCTAATTCATATTTTCCCCGTCTCAAAGATTTCGTTCAGAAAGCTAGTGACCGCGGTATAGTAGTGGACTTTGTCTTTTTCATTCCTTTTTGGAACCGGAATGATCTTCCGGGTGATGAATTCTGGAAACGTAATCCCATGAATTCAATTAATAATATCAACGGCGTAGGAAACACAGCTTCTTGGACAACCAGTGGTTTAAATAGTGTTTGGGATCTTAACAGTAACGGAGGTTTGACACCATATATAAACGCTATGATTACTAAGGTGGTTACAGAATTAAATGGATTTGACAATGTTATGTATCTTCTAACAATGGAACCTAATTACAATGGAACTGAAACTAATAGAGTTATGTCAGGTTCATTTGACAGTAACACAATGAATAAAATAATCGCAGCAGAGGCATCCCTCCCGAAAAAGCATCTTATTGTTCAAAACGCTGTCGGTGATAATAATGGCGATCCTGTTCCTTTTACAAATGCAAATGTGATTGCATGGGATCATTATGATGAAGAACCCGATGCTCAATCTGATCTTACTGCTAATTACTTAAGTTATAACAAACCTTTAGCATGTACCGAGGTAACATATCAAGGTGATAATTATCTTAAAATTCGCAGAATGTTATGGAAATGGATTTTAGCCGGTGGTGCACTATGGAATTTGTGTGATGACTCGTTCACCTATCTGGTACCGGATGGTTCGGTTAAATGCACAATGTGTGCCGACGGCACACAATGCGGACTTACAACAGGTGACCCGTCTTTACGCGGTATTATTAAAATTGCTAAAGATTTTATTCATTCCGTTAATTTTGTTAAAATGACACCTGACAGTTCAAGAGCTCCGGCTGTGAGAGCGCTGGTTGGTAATAGTAGTAACAAACAGTATGCTTATTATTTAGGATCAGGAGGTCAAGCTTCGCTTACGGTTAATTTAGTAGCGGGCAATTATAAAGCAGAGTGGGTTAATACTAAAACAGGGAATATAGATAAGACAGAAACCTTTACACAAAATTCGACAGGTTCTAAGGTATTAACACCACCGGCTTATACTGAAGATATAGCTCTGCGGATATTGGATACAACAGCTGTTATACCGCCAAATGTAAGTATAACCTCAATTAACGTTTCAAATGGCGGTAAGGAACCTGCAACTTTAACTATAGATGTAGATGCATCCAGCTCTTTAGGTATAAAACAAGTAGATTTTTACAACGGCAGTACATGGCTTGGAACAGACACCGGTTCGCCATATGAGTTTGTATGGAATAATGTTCCTGCGGGAAGTTACAGTATAACGGCGAAAGCAACAGATAATAATAATACTACAGCCACGACATCAGCACAAGTAGTAACTATAACCGGAGGTACGCCGGCAACGCAGCAGGCATATCCTGCCGGCGTAGCGTGGTTAATAGGAGCAGGGACAACAACTATACAGGCAGAAGATTACGATATGATGACGAGTGGTACCGGTGAGGGTGAGGCATATCATGATACAGCATCTCTCAATGAAGGTAATTCGATGGGTAATGATTACAGGACGACGGAAGGAGTAGATGTCCGACAAGTTGTTTCAGATGCAGGCGCTGGTTACCAGGTAGGCTGGACAGCACCGGGTGAGTGGTTAGAATACAGCGTAAATGTGAATCAAGCCGGTAACTACAAAATAATACTTAGGGGCGCCAACGGAGATACAATCAACGGTGGTCCGATACACATTGAATTCGTCCAAAATAATGCAACTTATGTTCAAACAACACCGTCAGCAGGCACACCTCCCACAGGTAGTTACGATACATTCACAGATGTAACACTTTCACCCGGAGTAACACTTAACGCAGGTAACCAGACAATGAAGTTGGTTATGGACAATAGTTCTGCATCCGGTAATGGAGATATTAACTACATCCAATTAATAAAAGCAAATGCAGATTTACCTGTGGTTTCAATACCGACAATTAGTCCAAATGCAGGAACATATACAAGTTCTGTTACTGTAACACTTAGTTGTACAACCAGTGGGGCCGCAATAAGATATACAACTGACGGCACAGACCCGACATCATTGTCAACATTATACTCCGCACCGTTTACATTAACCGCGAGTGCAACAATAAAAGCCCGTGCGTTCAAAGTTGCAATGACCGACAGTTCAGTAAATAGCGCAGCATATACAGTAACAGCCGTTACGCCGCAACAGCAGGCATATCCCGCGGGCGTAGCATGGTTGATAGGAACAGGGACAACAACAATACAAGCAGAAGATTACGATATGATGACGAGTGGTACCGGAGAAGGTAATTCATACCATGATTTAACAACAAGCAATGAAGGTGGTGCATACAGGACAACAGAGGCAGTAGATGTGGAAGCATGTACCGATACCGGTAATGGTTATGATGTAGGTTGGACACAGCCAGGTGAATGGCTTGAATATAGTGTAAATGTAAATCAAAGTGGTGAATACAAAATTATACTAAGAACAGCTAATGGACTTGCAACTACCGGTAATCCTATACATCTTGAATTTGGTACTATAGTATAACACCACCAATCACTGTTCCGGCAACAGGTGGTTGGCAAACATGGATAGATGTAGAAGTTGCAACCAATGTGGCGATTACTGCAGGCAATCAGATATTTAAATTAGTAATGGACGCAGGTACATTGGAAGCTGCAGGTAATTTTAACTATATTAATTTAGTGAAAATAAATGCAGATATACCTAATATGGTAGATACACCGACAATTAGTCCAAATGCAGGAACATATACAAGTTCTGTTACTGTAACACTTAGTTGTACAACCGGTGGAGCTTCAATAAGATATACAACAAATGGAACAGACCCGACATCATTGTCAACATTATACTCCACACCATTTACATTAACTGCGAGTGCAACAGTAAAAGCCCGTGCGTTCAAAGCTGCAATGACCGATAGTTCAGTAAATAGTGTGGCATATACAGTAACAGCTGTTACACCACAACAGCAGGCATATCCCGCGGGCGTAGCATGGTTGATAGGAACAGGGACAACAACTATACAGGCAGAAGATTACGATATGATGACGAGTGGTACCGGAGAAGGTAATTCATACCATGATTTAACAACCAGCAATGAGGGTGGTGCATACAGGACAACAGAAGGAGTAGATGTGGAAGCATGCACCGATACGGGTGCTGGATACGATGTGGAGAATACAGCACCAACCGAGTGGCTGGAATACAGTATAAATGTTAATCAGGATGGACAATATAAGATATTAGTTAGAGGAGCCAGTCAACTGTCAGGTAATGGTCCAATACATCTTGAGTTCGCTAAAAATAATGCTACTTATGTTCAAACAATACCATCAGTAAGTATACCTAATACAACCGGCTGGCAGACATGGACGGATGTAACACTTTCAACAGGAGTAACGCTTACTGCAGGCAACCAGATAATGAAGTTAGTAATGGATTCTAATGTAGCAACTACTTGTGGTAATATTAACTTCATTAAATTAGTAAAAATAATTGCAGATACTCCAAGTGTAGTGGCGACACCAACAATTAGCCCGGCAGCAGGAACATATATAAGTTCTGTTACAGTAACATTAGGTTGTGCAACCAGCGGGGCAGAGATAAGATATACAACAAACGGAACAGACCCGACATCATCGTCAACATTATATTCAGCACCGTTTACATTAACTGCGAGTGCAACAGTCCGTGCCCGTGCGTTCAAAACTGGTATGACCGATAGTTCAGTAAATAGTGTAGCATACACAGTAACAATCATTTCAACGCAGCAGTCGTATGGCAATAGCGGGTATCCATGGAATATAGTAACAGGAACAACAACGATAGAGGCAGAGAATTTTGATTGGATAATAAGCGGAGGTAGTGGTGAGGGCTTATCATATCATGATACAACTTCCGACAATTTAGGCGGAGCATACAGGCTAACCGAGGGAGTGGATATTGAAGCAATCACAACTGGTGGTTACGATATAGGTTTTGCAGTACCAACCGAATGGTTAGAATATAGTATAAATGTAAATCAAAGTGGCAACTATAAAGTAATAGCAAGAGCAGGTTGCGGAATATCAAATGCAAGTCCGTTCCATATTGAATTTGGTCCTCACAATGGAACACCACTTGTAATAACACCATCGGTAAGCGTACCTAATACTGTTAATTGGCAGGCATTTACAGATATAACAGTCGCAAACTCAGTAACGCTTACTGCAGGCAACCAGATAATGAAGTTAGTAATGGACGCCGGTAGTACAGATACCGGTAATTTTGATTACATCAAGTTGATAAGTATAACTCCGGATACAACACCGCCAACAGTAAGTGTAGTAATACCAACTAACATAACCGGCAATGGTTCGGTTATAACATGGACAACAAATGAGTTAGCAAACAGTAAGATAGAATATGGATTAACGACAAGTTATGGCAGTGCAACTCCGGTAACAGATGCCACTGGGGTGTATTTGCATAGTGTTACATTAAGCGGGCTTACTCAAAGCACATTATATCATTACAGGATGGTGTCTGTAGATATGAATGGTAACACGACAACGACCGGCGATTACAGTTTTACAACTATTCTTAATGACCCTAATCCGCCTGTAATAAGCAATGTATCAGCCGGAGTAACAATAAATAGTGCTGTGATAACGTGGAATACTGATGAGAACTCAGATTCACAGGTAGCATACGGAACTACAACGGCAATGGGTACGACAACTGCATTAGATACAACACCTACAAGATTACACAGTGTCCCTATTACCGGGCTACAGAAAGGGAAGACCTATTATTACAAAGTCTACAGCCGTGACTCATCCGGTAACCTTGCAACATCATCACAATACAGTTTCAAAACATCTAACTTAAAGCACAAAATATATACATATTACTATGATGACGGGACAACTACAACCAAGGTAGGAGCAACACCATCAGCGAGTTTGAGGTTTAAGGTGCAGGTATATAATATAGATGAGGGTAGTTTGGCGACTGATTACACCGGGACAATAACTCTTACAACTAAGAACAGTAAGAGTAGTGTCCTAAATACAACAGATTCAACATTAACCGAGTCAGATGCAGGTGAGAAGGAAGTTTCAATCCCGTTCCGTAGTGACATAAATACTATAGAGTTAACAGGTGATACCACGGCGCCGGTAGTGATAAATTTCAGTGATATGTATATCTCAAAGTTAGTAGGCTACCAGGGTGGAACAATACGGGGAGCCAATGGATTAAAGATACTAATACCTACAGGCGTGTTATCTACGAACAAGTATCTTGCGTCAATAAAGACGAGTGCAGCACCTGCAGTTCGAAATACGATGAAATATGTTAACACAGTTAATCCTATATGTTATGATTTTGGCGAGTTAACATATGGTGCTGAAAATGCTCCTGTCCTGGAGAACCAGACATTCACACGAGCAGTAAACATAACGATACCATATACAAAAACGGACATAGGGACATTAAACGAAGATGGGTTAAGGATATATTACTGGAACGGGACAGATTGGGATTTGGTGACAGGTGTCCAGACAGTAGACAAATTTAACAATACTGTTACCGCAACAGTCACACATTTCTCAACATATAGAATATTGGGCAGTTATGTATCAGCAGATATGAGTAATGTTAAAGTGTATCCGAACCCGTATAATCCGTCAACAGCGGTTTTAGGTAAGTTAAAGGTAACAAATCTTCCAATAAACAGTGTTATGAAGTTGTATAGTGTGACAGGTGAATTAGTGAGAGAACTCAAAGAGCTCGATTTTGGTAATCTTGGCTGGCTCGAGTGGGATGGAAAGAATGACGATGGCGACAAAGTAGGTAAGGGAGTATATATATACCAGATAGAAGACGGAACAGGTAAAAAGAAGACCGGAAAAATAGGACTGATAAAGTAAGATAGACGCGTTATAGAGTTATAGAGTTATAGGGTTTTGGGTTCAAAATCTAAAGCCATAGGATGTTATAAAACAGGTCTGCATAAAGTAATTTATATATTTTTTTTCAACTATGGGTAGTTTTAGGTATAAATAACACAATATTAGTCAACTATTTAGCAATATTAGTCATTGACTTTTTTCAATTTATGTGTTATACTTCATTAGTAGAAACGTGCAGAAACTAAAGTAAACAGTATTGTTTTACCCCGCTTACTGCGGGGTTGCATTCCCACGATTAACATCGGGGTTATGTTCTCGTTCGGTCCAGTAGGTCCGAACTCCGAGCATTAACTCGGTCGGTGCAGTAGCTCCGACCTGCGAGTGCGAATTCCGAAAAGGCTGCTCCCATGAAAGTGGGATGAGTTCGCAAAACCAAGGGCTAAGATAGTGAATGCCAACACAGGTTGCCGATAAGCGACGAACAACAAGCAAGTAAATCACAAGCGTGTAAACCGCTTTGTGATAAACCGCTTGTGGCAAGACTAAAAACTATCAAGCCAGCAAGGTTGCCGAAAACAAAAGAAGTGAATTAGTGAATTAGTGAATTAATGAATTAAGTTGAAAAACTTAATTAAGTTAATTGACTGGTTTTCTAGTAGACTTCTTTATTTTTTTTGTTCCGATGAATAGAGACAAAAAAAATAAAACAGAAATACAAGAATGATACAATCCATTAGATATTACATAACACAAGGAAATATTATATGATTAAAAACATTAAATTCAGGTTTATAATTTTAAGTTCTATTTTCTTTTTATTAATGAGCTCTCGTGTTTTTTTAAACGCTGATGTAACTGTTGATTTTTCGCAATCCAAAGGTACGTTTGTAAAATACAATGGTTATACTAATCATATATTTAAAATGAAAGGGACCAAAGATACACAAAATGTCAAAGATGCAGGAATTATGCTTGAACGAGTATTTTACAGTCCTCATGTTATATGTACTGCAGAAGGACAATATGACTGGACTAAAAACATGTGGGGATATTATGGCTCTGATGGATTATTAGATGACATAATCTTAGAAGGTGCAACACCCTTAGTTACAATAATGCAGACAATGCCCAGTTGGCTTGGATGGCCCGTAAGTAATGGTAAGTGGACACAATATGAAACGATGATTAGAGATATTCTAACTCATATTAAACAAAAGTACCCGGGGACCGTCTATATCGCTCTTTTTAACGAGCCTAATTTATCAATACCAGCCACGCAATATTCACCGGAGTATCCTCAGGCATTTGGTGTAAATGCCGGATGGAGCAATGCCGGTATTTCTCCATATGGTGAAATATACAAGCAATTTTATTTGCACACTTCTAATGCTGTAAAAGCAATCAACGCTCAAGGTGGACAATTTAAGTTAGGTGGTACTGAAATTTCAGCTCAGCCTGCGACAAAGTTGGATATGATTCGTTCGTTTCTTGACTTTGTTAAGGCTAATCCTTCTTTACAATGTGACTTCATAACGTATCATCACTATAGTGATGTGCTTGATGACAGTATTAATTCAGCTAAAGGTTTTTCGCTTGCGGTAAGAACTGAAATGACAAATCGTGGCATTGATTTGCCTCAATTTATTACAGAATGGCATTATTCAATGAATAATAATCCAAATGCTGATATTAGTGACTATAATCTTTCATATGTTGCAGCATGGGTTGCTGCCGGGTGGAAGACGTTAATGGACACTAATCTCGGAAATAAAATAATTCCATTTCAATTCGCCCTGAATGATTATGCAGGATTCGATCGTTCTATTGTGGCTCCCATACCGGGTGACGGTGTAGTAACCGCACCAGCCAATTTGCTGAGAACACTACCCGATGGTACAGTCTTTCCTCTTTACAATGTTTTTAAAATGATGTCTATGCAGAAGACAACACGATATAAGGCAGATAGTACAACTGTTAATGTATATCCATTAGCAAGTGCTGACAATTCAGGTATTGCTTTAATGATTTCCAGAAAAGGCACCAACGAAAGTGTGAATGTCAACATAAATAATCTTCCTGTAAATTTTCAGTCAGGAAATATTCGTTTTGAAAGATATTTAGTTGATAGATCACATAGTAACTGCATGTACAATATAAACAAACAATATCTTGAGAAAGTTGAGGATACTAATCTTACCCCGCGTACAAATCATACATTCACATTTGTTCCCTCTGATACGACAAATTCCGTTACTTTAATAGTAATGACACCGTCAGTTATAACATCTGACACAACTCCACCAACAATAAGTATAACCTCACCGGCAAATAATTCAACAGTAACAGCATCACTATTAACCGTTAGTGGTACAGCTTCAGACAATGTAGGATTGAGTAAAGTAGAATTGAAGGTAGGAGCGGGAGGAACATACACCACAGTTAGCGGAACATTATCTCCATGGAATGGAAATGTAACATTAGCGAACGGTTCTAATTTAGTATATGCAAAAGCGACTGATACATCCAATAACATAAATGAAACGTCAATAACAGTAACATACACTCCACCACCAGACACAACATCACCCTCAACAATAAACACATTAGCAAGCGGTGTTGCAACCAGCAACAGTGTAGTGTTAAGTTGGACTTCAGTAGGTGATGATGGAAACACAGGCACAGCAACAACATATGATATCCGGTATTCAAATGTGAATATAACTGATAGTAATTGGGCAACAGCTACACAATGCAGCGGAGAACCTGCTCCTTTAGTTGCCGGTAATAACCAGAGTTTCACAGTACAGGGCTTAAGTGCAGGAATAACTTATTATTTTGCTATGAAGGTAGGCGATGAAGTACCAAACTGGTCAGGAATATCCAATGTAGTAAGCAAAGCAACAACTGCACCCGACATTACAGCTCCCTCAACAATAAACACATTAGCGACAGGTGTTGCAACCAGTAACAGTATAGTATTAAGTTGGACATCAGTAGGCGATGATGGTAACATAGGAACAGCGGGTGTTTATGATATCCGGTATTCAAATGTAAATATAACTGATAGTAATTGGGCAACCGCGACGCAATGCAGTGGAGAACCAACCCCATTAGTAGCCGGAAGTAACCAGAGTTACACGGTACAGGGTTTAAGTGCCGGGATAACCTATTATTTTGGAATGAAGGTAGGCGATGAAGTGCCAAACTGGTCAGGAATATCTAATGTAGTAAGTGGTCAGACAAATAACCAAGGTAATATAGCAATAGGAAAAACAGTAACAGCATCGACAGAAGAAGGGGCAGGTTTAGAATCGACAAAAGCAATAGATGGAAATGTAGCAACACGTTGGTCATCACAATTTAGTGACCCGCAATGGATAGAAATAGATTTAGGGGGGACATATAATATAAATCAAGTTGTATTAAGATGGGAAGACGCTTATGGAAAGGATTACCAGATACAAGTATCAAGTAATAATATAAACTGGACAACAATATACACAAAGACAGGCGGAACCGGCGGAGTAGAGACACTAAGCGGACTTAGCGGTAACGGCAGATATATACGGATGTATGGAACCGCAAGAGGAACTACTTACGGATATTCGTTATGGGAGTTCGAAGTATACGGGACACTTGTAACAACACCTACAAAGAGTATAACAATAACGTACCCGAATGGCGGAGAGAATTTAATAGTAGGTAGTCAGCCGACAGTAACATGGACAAGTGTTGGTGGGGTAGGGAATGTAATGCTCCAGATATCAGTAAATGGCGGGACGAATTGGAGTACATTAGTAGACAGCACAGCTAATGACGGTAGTGAAGCAGTAACTTTGCCAAATAGTGCAAGCAGTAATTGTTTGATAAGGTTGGTAGAGATAAGCGGAGGGACGACCGATAGTTCAAATACAAACTTTACAATAACAGTAACAGGTCAGATGTCATATGCGAACAATGGAAATCCGTGGCTGATAGGAATTGGAACAACGACAATAGAGTTAGAGAACTATGATACAGGAGGTCAGAACGAAGCATATTATGATACAACATCCGGTAATCAGAGTGGAGCATACAGGACAAATGAGGATGTAGATATAGAGAATTGCAGTGATACAGGTGGCGGATACGATATAGGATATGCAGTAGCAACCGAGTGGCTGGAATACAGCGTAAATATGAGTGAGACTGCTGAGTACCATATAATAATGAGAGGAGCGATATTAGGCACGGCAAGTCCGTTCCACATTGAATTCGGCACTCATAATTTAACCCCATATCGAGTAACACCATCAGTGACAATACCTGATACAGGCGGATGGCAGATATGGCAAGATGTAGAAGTCTCATCAAGAGTAGCACTTAGCCAAGGCAACCAGATAATGAAATTAGTAATGGACACCGGAGCAGGAGCATATAACGGTAATTTCAATTACATTAAGATAATAAGACTCACTGCTGATACGACACCACCTGTAGTGAGTATAATAACGCCGGTAAATATATCCGGTAGTGGAACAGTAGTAACTTGGACAACAAATGAACTCGCAAACAGTAAAGTGGAGTATGGTTTAACGACAAGTTATGGCAGTGAAACACCGGTAACAGATACCAGTGGAGTATACTCGCACAGTGTTACACTAAGTAGTCTTACTGAAAACACAACATATCATTATAGGATTGTGTCAATAGATTTGAGTGGCAATCCAACAACTAGCGGCGATTATAGTTTTACAACTATTCTTAATGATCCTAATCCACCGGTAATAAGTAATGTGTCAGCAGGTGTAACACAAAATAGTGCAGTTCTAACATGGAATACCGATGAGAACTCAGACTCACAAGTAACATATGGAACTACAACGGCAATGGGCACAACAACAACATTAGATTCCAGTATGAATAGGTTACATAGCGTTCCGATTAGCGGATTATTGAAAGGCAATACTTATTATTACATGGTTTATAGTCGCGACTCATCCGGAAATATAGCAACATCAGCACAATATAATTTCAAGACATATAACAACAACATAAAGCACAGGATATATACCTATTACTACGATGATGGGACAACAGCGACTAAGGTAGGCGCATCAACATCTGCGAGTTTGAAGCTCTTGGTGCAGGTATATAATTTAGATGAAGGTGATAACATTATAGCAACAAATTACACCGGTACTATAACACTTACAACCAAGAACAGCAAGGGCACTGAATTGGATACGATTGATACGATGTTAATTGAGGCAGATCAAGGTGAAAAAGAAATCTCAATCCCATTCCGCAGTAACATAGCTACGGTAGAATTAAGTGGTGATACAACTGCCCCAATAGTGATAAATTTCAGTGATATGTATATAGCGAAGTTAGTAGGTTACCAGGGTGGTTCAATACGGGGAGCCAACGGATTAAAGATATTAATACCGATAGGAGTTCTGTCCGCAAATAAGTATCTTGCGGCAATACAAACAAAAGTACCTCCGTCAATAGTTAACACAACGAAATATATTAATACCAGAAATCCGATATGTTATGATTTTGGCGAGTTAACATATGGTAATGAAAGTGCACCGGTATTGGAAAACCAGGTATTCATGAGAGCAGTGAGCATAACATTACCATACACAGCAGCAGATATAGGGACATTAAACGAAGATGGACTTAGGATTTACTATTGGACCGGCACAGATTGGGATTTGGTATCAGGAGTCCAGACAGTAGACAAAGTAAACAACACGGTAACCGCAACAGTAAAACATTTCTCAACATACCGAATATTAGGTAGTTATGTATCTGCTGATTTAAATAATATAAAAGTCTATCCGAATCCATATAATCCGGCAACAGCGGTACTTGGTAAATTAAAGGTGACAAACCTGCCGATTAACAGTGTTATGAAATTGTATAGTGTGACAGGCGAGATAATAAGAGAGTTAAAAGAGCTCGATTTTGGTAACCTTGGCTGGCTCGAGTGGGATGGCAAGAATGACAATGGAGACAAAGTAGGTAAAGGAATATATATATATCAGATAGAAGATGCTTCCGGTAGCAAGAAGACGGGAAAGATAGGACTGATAAAGTAAGATAGAAGCAAGAAGTAAGAAATAAGAAATAAGATAGGATACAGATTGATAGCATCATAAGTCAATGTCCGAAGTTGTATTTGCAAAGCTTTTCTACCGCAAAGACATGATATTCAATGTTGTAGTCGCTTGCCCTTGGCAAGCATAACCGCTGTTACTATAGATACAAGTTTCTCTAACTTGAACGTTTTAAACAATAAATCCAATCGTCTTACCGAAATAACTCTTTCTTTATACCGCAATATCGCAAAAATAGCAAGTAAACCCAAGACAAAATGACAAATCAGCTAATTAATACATTTTCTTGTTTTCTAATTATAGCGTTGCTACTGTGCATAAGCACCACAACATTAGACAACTTTTTAACAATCTTAGCCATTGACTTTTTTTACCCCATACATTATACTCTAAATAGAAAGAGCAAGAAGAAACACAAATATTATATGGAAAGATTTAAATATGTCAATAGCAATATTATACAAAAGTAGGAATATCAAAATGCAGTTGTTTTTACCCCGCAAACTGCGGGGTTGTGTTCCCACGTTAATAACGGGATTATGTGCTCATCCGTTTCGGTTGAGCCGGATTCCGCGCATTAACTCGCTCGGTCCAGTAGGTCCGAGCTCCGGGCACTAACCCGAAAAGGCTGCTCCCGAGAAATTGGGATGAGTTCGCAAAACCAAGGGCTAAGATAGTGAAAGCCACCAGGTTGCCGACAAACATAAGACTCAGGACTATCAAGCCAGCAAGGTTATCGAAAATAAAAAGTTTATTAGAAATTATTTACTAAAGGTGCTTAGCACGTTTATGTGAATAGATAATTTCTAGTAAGCTTTTTTTGTTTTTTTGAGTCCCCTACTGGAGACACAAAAAAACAACCCCGCAAAGCGGGGTCATCAACTCTGAATTAGGTTTTATCGCACAATCGCACAATTACGCCATAGCACTATTTTAAAGGAGGGTATTTATGAAAAGTGTAAGGTCAGTCCGAGGTCAGATGATAGAAGTAAGAAGTAAGAAGTCAGAAGCCAGAAGTCAGAAACAAGTAGTCAAAATCCGCTTGTTTCTTGCCTCTTGCCTCTTGCTTCTTGCTTCAGGTAGTGCATATGCCGCTTTTAGTAAAAGCGATGCCGGCACAAGTGCAGTGCATTTTTTAAAGCTGGGCGCCGGAGCCCGCAGTAGTGGCATGGGTGATATAGGAGTAGGCGTAAGTGAAGGAGCAAGTAATATATATTGGAATGCAGCCGGATTAGCGGGAATAGAGAAAACATCAATAAGTGTAATGCATGCGGTCTGGTTTGAGGACATAGGCTATACCTGGATAGGATATGGACAGCCAACCGAAACCGGCGGGTTAGGAATAGGGATACAGTATTTAAGTTATGGTTCTATAGAAGGCAATGATACATCTGGAGTATTAACGAGCAATTACAGTCCTTCTGATATGTCAATAACATTAGGGTATGGTAATGACGTAAGCGACGAAGTATCATTAGGAGCCGGAATAAAGTATATAAGCAGCAAGATAAAGGATACGGGGGTAGCAATAGCAGGAGATATAGGAATGTTATACAAGCCAGCTGAAGGAAAAACGAGCTTAGGAATATCGCTCCAGAATCTAGGTGGAAAGATGAAGTATATAGAATCCGGCGATAATCTGCCGATGACGATACGTGTAGGCGGAGGATATAATATTCAACCTGAGTGGTTAGTAGGTTTAGAAATGACAGCAGTAAATGACAGTGAGCTTGGTATAGGAGCAGGAACAGAGTACAAGTATGCAGCGAGTGAAGGAGCAACACTAATAGGCAGGGCAGGATATAATACAAAGACAAAAGACATAGGCGGGTTGAAAGGATTAAGTTTAGGAGCAGGAATAGAGCTTAAGAGTTGCGGTGTAGATTATGCATTTGTCCCGTTTGGCGATTTAGGCGATACACATAGAGTATCGTTGAATTTGAAATTCTAAAAAGGGTTATAGAGTTATAGAGTTATAGGGTTATAGGGTTTTAACTCTACAAACTCTAAAACCCTAAAACTCTATAACATACATTACACATAACACATTTTAAAGGAGGAAGGAGCTATGAAGAATAAGAAGAGAGTATGTTTAGCAGTTATTTTTGTAATGCTTTGTGGAGTAATTAGTAAGGTCAGTGCGTTAGTTCCTGTTAATTTTACCCGCGGCGATATGTTTGTTACACATTGGTATGAGATAGATAGTGAAGCTAAATTATATGCCGATTTACAAACCGGGAAAGATGCAAATTTTGATGCTGTATTCTTTTTCCTCAGGGAAGACTATTTAGAAGCAGCGAAAGACCCTGTAAATTGTGGTTCATGGAATACTCAGGCAAGTTGGGACATGTTAGGTAAAGCGATTGCCTGGTGTCATAACAATAGAATGAAGATACATATTGGTTATGGACCAACCAGAGGTTACGAAGGTGGTTTTTTTAGGAGATGGGGTTATGGATATTCTCAAATGTCTTCAGATGGAGGTATGGCAGAAGAAAGAATAGAAATAGCATATCCGGAAATTAGAGCTTATGAGCTTGATTTAGTAAAATTTCTTATTCAGAATTATCCCACAATAGACGGGATTCATTTTGAAGAACCTCAATATGACGGGTTATCATATTCGACTCCAATAAATATAGTAGTATCAACTGCTACGTTAGGACCAGATACAAATGATACAAGAAGAATAAAAGCAATGAAAGATTCAATGAATTCGTTTTGGCAGGAATTTTCTGATTGGATTTCGGTGAATAGACCCAACCCGACATTCAATATATCAGAAAACTGTCCATCAATCACTAATAATTCACTAAATGTTTCAGGAGTAGATATGTTGTGGCATCAAACACATCCGTTAATGGATTTATGGATACAACAGGTTGATCAAGCTCTCGGTGATGTACAATGGGTATGTGATTTTATGGAGACCAATAGCGGCAGATTAAATAATAAAATACCATTAGTGCCGGGAACATTTATAGATAATGCTGCTTCTTTTAATCAGACAGGCTGTGTTTTAACGGGTCCGGCAAATAACCAAGTAGCGACTACAGCACAATGTTTTTGGCAAGATATCTTTAAGATAATTAATTGGGGACATAGCTGGAATACAAAAGCACTATGTGTAGCAGGGAACTCTGAACTCAATGTTCCTCGAAATATGTTTTTAGATATAGGAGACCCCAGCTGGTTAGGATTCACGAGCGGCGAGATAATATCAAATATCCCCTGCCCGCCCGCATCAATCGCTACATTATCCGTAGGCAACATAACACCTACCAGTGTGGTGCTAAATTGGGTCGCAGTAGGAGCAAATGGCTTTAAGGGAACAGCGAGTCAGTATGATATCAGGTATGCAACGACTCCGGCCGGTATAACTCATAACTGGGCTACCGCAACACAATGCACAAACGAGCCGGTTCCGCAAGTATCAGGAACAAACCAAAGTCTTACAGTAAGTGGTTTAGATACGGTGAATAAGACATATTATTTTGTGATGAAAGTAGCAGATGTTGAAGGCAACTGGTCAGGCATATCCAATGCCGCCACCAACAAGGCAGATACTATATTACCAAGTATAGCTATCACATCACATTCAAATGGTTCTACGGTAGAGGCAACTTTGTTAAACATAAGTGGTACTGCATCAGATGATACAATGTTAAGCAAAGTAGAAGTTAAAGTAGGCGCCGGTGGTACATATGTCGCAACAACAGGATTAAGTCCCTGGAATGGAACTGTAACATTAGTAAGCGGCTCAAATACAATATATGCTAAAGCGACTGATACGTCAGGTAATACAAAAGAAACATCAATAACAGTTACTTGCACGCCGGTAGTTGACACAACACTGCCAACTATAGCTATAACATCACCTGCTAATGGTGCGACATTAACAGCATCGTTATTAACGGTAAGCGGTACTGCATCAGACAATTTAGGATTAAGCAAAGTGGAAGTTAAATTAGGAGCCGGCGGCACATATGCATCAGCGACAGGGACAAATCCGTGGAGTGGAACAGTAACATTAGTAAATGGCTCAAACACAATATATGCGAAGGCAACTGACACATCAAACAATATCATAGAAACATCAATAACAGTAACCTATGCACCACCGGACACAACACCACCAAGTATAGTTATAACATCACCTGCTAATAGTGCAACATTAACAGCATCGTTATTAACGGTAAGTGGTACTGCCTCTGATAATATAGGCTTAAGCAAAGTGGAAGTTAAATTAGGAGCCGGCGGCACTTATGCATCAGCAACAGGGACAAATCCGTGGAGTAGCTCTGTCACATTAGTAGGCGGTTCAAACACAATATATGCAAAAGCAACAGATACAACAGGAAATATAACCGAAACGTCAATAACCGTGACATATGTTCCTGATACAACACCGCCTACAATAGCCATAACATCGCCTGCAAATGGCGCTGCAATAACGACAGCAGCATTGATAACAATAAGTGGTACCGCAGTTGACAATATAGGGATAAACAAAGTGGAAGTCAAGTTAGGTGCCGGCGGCACATATGCATCAGCGACAGGGACAAATCCGTGGAATAGTTCTGTCACATTAGTAAGTGGCTCAAATACAATATATGCTAAGGCAACTGACACATCAAATAATATCATAGAAACATCAATAACGGTAACCTATACACCATCAGACACAACAGCGCCAAGTATAGCTATAACATCACCTTCTAATGGTACTACATTAACAACATCGTTATTAACGTTAAGTGGTACTGCAAATGACAATATAGGAATAAGCAAAGTTGAGATTAAGTTAGGTGCCGGAGGCACTTATGCATCAGCTACAGGGACAAATTCATGGAGTGGAACCGTAACATTAGTAAATGGTTCAAACACAGTATATGTGAAGGTAACCGACACCTCAAACAATAGTACTGAAACATCCATAAGTGTAACCCGTGTAAATACAGCTCCGACAATAAGCTGGACCGGTGAAACAAACTATACATCAGATGGCATAAATCCGGAGACCGGCACAACCAATACGAGTTATGTGTATAGAGTGAAGTATGCCGATGCCGATGGCGATGCCCCGAAGACAGGGTATCCAAGAGTCCATATAAAGAAAGGAGTAAGCGAGATAACCGGCAGTCCGTTTGTAATGACTACCACGGATACCGGTTCATATGTAACCGGCAGGAATTACAGTTTGACAAAAATATTAAGTGCCGTAGGCAGTGATT